>JBCCJU010000082.1:0-24845 GCA_039027715.1 Cyanobacteria bacterium P01_C01_bin.120 | reverse complement strand
TTGGTGTCCATGCTCATCACAGGATTGCCCGCCGCCTGATAGGTCTCTTTCAATCGCTCGATGGTCTCAAATTGTTCATTACGCTGCTCACTGGTCCCAGTGGCCAGCGTTTTCACCGCTTTACGCGTACGAAAATTGTACTTCTTTAACAACTGGTCGACCACCGTCACACTCACCGTGATGCCCTCGTCCTGAAGCAAGTCGGCGATCTCCTGGCGCTTGAGATTCGTCCACTTGAGCGTTTCATCCATGGGAGAACCCGCCGTGTGACGCTCCAACACCCGCAAAAAGGCCTCGTCTAAGCCAGCCATTGTTGCCAACGCTGACTTTCGCCCACCGCCAGGCTGGCGAATCCGCGCCGGTTCGAGAGCCGTTGTGTCGTTTAGTTCTGCTAGGCCCAGCGCCAAGGTGTCGTGATGGCATCCCAAGAGCCGCCGAATGTAAGCTTGCCCGCCGTACCCTAATTTCACCGCTTCGATAGCCGCATAGCGATGACGCTCCTTCTCGGACAACGACTGGTAGTACCGCTGCATTTGAGCTTCAACAGAGGCAGGGTAAGGGGGCAATCATTTATCGGCTCCTCTCGCTTCCTCTCTAGGATAGAAGTCCAACCCGCAGTATTACACCTTATTCAATCCACGATCCTAAGTCTATGTCACGTCCCGACTGATGACTGATATTGCGACGCTTTTTATTACCTTTTGAGTCCTTTATTACAGCTTCATATTTACTTCAGTCTCGCAAAAATTCCTACAGAAGTGTGATAGCAGTCACGTTGCTTATAGGAGTTTTATGAAAACAAAAATTTTCCGATATCGAAAGATTGGCTACACCAAAGCGTCACTTTTTTGGAGGTCAACTCGGTGATTTGCGCCTTGCAAATACTTTAAAGTCTTGCGGAACGACATAAAGGTTCAGTGATTTAAATCTATTTACTTCCTGATTTCACTGTCATCTGTGGTCAAAATTAGCGTAATTACTGATGCTTTTAAGCAGTTCTAAAATTCTTAAGATCCTTTACCGTCAGGCTTGAGCAAGCTTTTAACGATATGCATTCCGAAAGATCACTGATACTTTTTAAGCGGTTGAATGAGAGTCCCGTATAACAACGATGGTGACAAAAGGCTTTGATGTCGACAATAAATTTAGTTTCCTAAAACTATTGCTCTAGAACGCAAGGAAATCCACAGAAATGGCTAACCAAACTTCTTCTCTTCGCTCTCGCGGTATGGAAATGCTGATTGCTTATAAGAATCAGCCCTCTGTTGAACTGCGCAATCGCTTGGTCAAACTTAATGCCGGTCTGGTCAGAAAAATCGCTCATCGCGTAAGTCATCAGTGCTCTGAACCTTACGAAGATCTTGAGCAGATTGGTTATCTAGGATTGATTCGGGCAATTGAACGTTTTAATCCTATCCAAGGATGCGCTTTTAGTTCCTTTGCAGTGCCTTATATTCGAGGCGAAATGCTGCACTTTCTCCGAGATCGCGGCACGACGGTCAAAATTCCTCGCCGCTGGCAAGATTTGCAAAAAGAAGCGCAGAAATGTCAGGGTGAGATTATTCGCAAATTAGGCCGGCAACCGAGCGATCAGGAAATGGCGTTGGCACTGGACGTTTCCGTCGAAGAATGGCGTGAAGTCAAAATGGCTAACAAAAACCGGATGCCGCTCAGCTTGGACGCCACCGTTTGCCAGCAAGTTGACTCCAGCATCACTTTGGGGGATACCCTTCCAGACACCTACTATCAGCGGATGCAGCTGCTGGAAGAAGACCGTCAGCAACTTCAGCGGGCCATGGCTCAACTCGAAGATAAGACGCGCTCGGCGATCGAATATGTGTTTTTTAACGGCCTCTCTCGCAAGGAAGTAGCGGAACGTATTGGGGTTAGCCCAATGACGGTGACTCGGCGGATTCAACGCGGCATCGACCAAATGATTTCCTTCCTGCAGCCTCAGGCCTTGCAAACTGAGCCATAGATGGTGAGCAGTTAATGTTACTGCGGTTGGCAACGACCATAACTTGCGTATAGGGTGTGTTTGAAGGAGCGTAGGCATTACTGCGCTCCTTTTCTGTTGCTGTGCCATGCCCCAGCAGAACAAAAACAATCAGAATACGATTATGCCTATGGCGAGCGGTGGCTGCGACACCACAAGTACCGCCTATTAATTTGTGCGCAGCTCTTTTCCAACTTTGTTTCTGAAACAGCTGCATTTAATCGGCGTTGGCAATCAAACGCTCAATGCCCGCTGTAGCGTTCTTCGGCAAATGGTTCGCCGCGGCGATGATAGCCGTTTCTCTCCCAAAATCCGAGGTTTTCTTGGGGCAAAAATTCGATGCCGCTGATCCACTTAGCGCTTTTCCAGGCGTAAAGATGAGGTACAACCAGGCGCATTGGGCCGCCATGATCAGCTGGCAAAGACTCACCATGGAGTGTATGAGCAAAAAAGTTTTCGGAGCGATTGAAGTCGCCCATAGCCAAGTTTGTGGTGTAATCCCCAAAACAATGGAGCAGAACGTGGGTAGCTGTTGACTCTACAGCAAGCGTGGCCAAAAAATCTGGAACCGCAATGCCGGTCCATGTCACATTTAGTTTTGACCACGTTGTCACGCAATGGAAATCGGCAGTGAAGTCCTGCTGCGGCAGCGCCATCATATTTTCCCAGGTGTAGGTTTTGCGCTCTGCTAGTCCCCAGGTCTGTAGCCGCCAGTCAGCCTGTGAAATTTGAGGCGTATCGCCATAGGTTAATACTGGAAATCCCTTGGCTAAGTGCTGCCCCGGAGGCACGCGATCGCGCAGCTCTGGGCCCGGTTTCTCAAAATATTTCATGGCTATTCCTCTGAAGATCTTTGGAAATTGGCCCCGTAGCAACTAGGACTCGGCAGATTGCAGTGCTCCATCATAAATCTGACGTCTGTGTAAGCCCTAAACAGCCTTGACCACACTTCATCGTAGCGTTACTGGGTAAGTGAAACGGCTTGCTGGCAGGCAAAGTTAATGGGGAAAGAATTTTAAAATTGTTATCATTCCATAACTTATCTGCCCCGTCCGACGACAAGGAAGCTTTAAGTAAAGATGTCAGCAAAGCATTAAGATCTGATATTTTTTCCGGATGATTTTGCAGCAATTGCGATTACCTAATGAAGTTAACGTAAAACATTAGGCGTCATCGGCAATTCTACGGAATATTTCATGAAAAAATTAATTTAGGGGTGGGCGTGTGATCACACATATTAGCTTTGCCATCTTTCATAATGATCAAATGATTCATTCAATGCCTTAACGGATCGTTTTTTATTTCTGACGATTGCGTTTTTCTGATGATGTCGATTCCCCAATTATCGCAAGAGGCTGATGTCAATCGTTACCGCCATGGTTGCGGTTTAGATTTTCAATCTCACTGGGTAAGGTTTGTTCAACATGGATTTAGTGACAGTCGCTTAAACATTAGCGTTTTTAAATACGCGCGATCGCCGGCTGAAGAACGGCCAAATCCGCGTCTGCGGCATTGGTTAGACCCTTTTGCGACGCTCTCAACCTATAAAGACTAATTTTTTTCAAAACTCATGATTTCAACGGTTTTTCCAGCATCCACCTCTGTTTCCGCCCTCTCTAAAGTTCGTCTATCAATTCGCCAATTACAGCCTCAGGTAACCCTATGGCGACGGCAAATTCACCAGCAGCCAGAACTCGCTTTCTGTGAAAATCAAACCGCTCGCTTTATCAGTCAGCAACTTACCCGCTGGGGCATTGAGCATCAGACGGGTGTGGCTCAAACCGGAATTGTTGCCACCATTCAAGGACATAAGCCAGGGCCGGTGCTCGCTATTCGAGCAGATATGGATGCCCTCCCCATTCAAGAAGCGAATGAGGTGGAGTATCGCTCGCAGCGGGACGGCGTGATGCATGCCTGTGGTCACGATGGCCATGTGGCGATCGCCCTAGGGACGGCTTATTATCTCTCGCAACACCGCGATAGTTTTACCGGCATTGTCAAATTCATCTTTCAGCCGGCAGAGGAAGGCCCTGGTGGCGCTAAGCCAATGATTGAGGCAGGGGTACTAGAGAGTCCCAAAGTTGATGCCATCATCGGCTTACATCTGTGGAACAACTTGCCCGTTGGCACTGCGGGAGTGCGTACAGGGCCAATGATGGCGGCCACCGAATTCTTTCACTGCACCATTAATGGTCGCGGCGGTCACGGAGCGATTCCCCATCAAACAGTGGATTCTATTGTAGTTGCAGCGCAGGTGGTCAATGCCATTCAAACAATCGTGGCTCGTAATGTCGATCCGCTGAAGTCCGCCGTTGTCACTTTAGGAGAACTCCATGCGGGCTCGGCAGTAAACGTGATTGCCGACCAAGCGCGACTAAGCGGCACGGTGCGTTATTTCGACGAGTGTTACGAAAACTTTTTTGGAGAGCGTTTAGAGCAAATTATTGCTGGGGTCTGTCAGTGTCACGGTGCCAGCTATAACTTGGACTACAATCCCTTATATCCCCCGGTAGTCAACAATCCTGACATTACCGAGTTGGTGCGATCAGTGGCCCTTTCAGTGATCGAGACGCCAGCTGGCGTGGTGCCTGAATGTCAGACAATGGGGGGCGAAGACATGTCATTCTTTCTGCGGGCAGTGCCGGGCTGCTACTTTTTTTTGGGAGCTGCTAACGAAGCTAAAGGACTCGCATATCCTCACCATCATCCCCGCTTTGACTTTGATGAGACCGCGCTCTCGACAGGAATTGAGATGTTTGTGCGGTGCGTGGAGTCTTTCTGCAAAAGTTAAGTTCTCGGATAGAGGAGATTAGCTTTAAAGTTTCTCGATAAGCTAGGGACTGAAACTCGTTTGCTGGGAGATGAGGTCATGCGTCGACGGTCACTGGGCTGGTTAGGGATTACTGCGATCGCGCTGGTACTTTCTCTACTTTTCAGCTCCGGCAGCGCACCCATGTCAACAGCCGCGTTGTCAACAGCCGTATTGACTGCTCAGGCGCCAGTTGATGAAGGCCCTGAGCTTTCCGCCGCCGCGGCTCCTGGGCTAAGCGGCACCTATGAAGCGCCCCAGGGCGATTTTCAAATTGGCATTTTAGATGGCGCTACATCGACAACAGCCGGCGGAGCCCCTTTATTTATTGTGGCTGATGGCAGCTTGGCCTATAGCGTCGTCACCTTGCCGCTGGAGAGCGCAACGCTGCTGACCGATATTGCGCTAGTTGAACTGGCTCGCCAAGCGCTTGACACTGGTGAAGGTTTTCAGACCCAAACATTTACATCGGTGCCCGAGGGCCTGCAGATTGCCTGGACAGGGCGACTGAGTCAGGGCGCCGCCCCCCCGCAACCGGTTTCGGGTAGCGTTCTGGCTAGGCAGCAGGGAACTGCTGTTTACTTGCTGGTAGTCGCCGCTTTAGATTCAGCAACGGCGCAAGTGCCCCAAGTGCTCGTCACTCTGGCTAATAGCCTCGAATTTCTGTAGCTGGCTTTACGCTAAGATACTGTTTTGCGGATGGGTAGTTAAAAATCCCTATTGACCTAGGTTTGAGGAGTGGTGGTCTGTGGTCAACACAAATGCCGAAGTTACGCGCCTCAAAGATCTGATGCCGGCCTCGGCAAGAATGAAAACGCGCATTGTCATTGACGAGCGCCAATCGACCGTGGTCACCACACCATTCCCCCGTCCTTGGCATAAAAGCCATGTCATCACACTCAATTGGCGCCTCTGGCAAGAACTCTCAGCTTCGCAGCGCGACCTGTTATTTTTGCACCATGTTTCTTGGTTAGGTGCAGTGCGCTTAATAAAACCCGAGCTCTACCAGGGCGTTGCCGCCGTGGGCTTACTGGGCACTATATTTGAACTGTTTCAAGCCGATGCCGTGGGCATTTTAGCGGCGGGCGGGCTTACGACGATCGCCGCCAGTCAAATTTGGCGCTCAAACACGGGTAATCAGGCCAAACTCAACGCTGATGATGCGGCCATTCGAGTGGCCCAGCGGCGAGGCTATTCTGAGCGCGACGCCGTGCGGCATCTGTTAGAGGCGGTGGAAGCGGTCCCCTTGATTGAGGGACGCGGCGGCATGAACTACACTGAGCTGATGCGATCGCAACAGTTGAAATCACGCCTAGGCACCGTGAACGTACCCCCCCCAGAGCGGATTCGCACTCAATAATCGCCAACTAGTAGAGTTTATGACTGCTGACTTTTCTGACCCGGCTGCCTTGAAATTTGATGCGGTCCAGCGCGCTGCGCTATTGGATGCCGTGGTCAAAACGCTGGACCACTACGTCTTTCCAGAAGTGGCCCAGCAACTCCAGGCCGATATTCAGCAGCGTCGTCAAAACCAAGGCTATGAAGCGGTGACGGGGGGCGAGCAGTGTGCCGAAATCTTAACCTTGCAGCTTCAGGAGCTGGCTGGCGATCGCCAACTTAAAGTGCACTTCAGCCCGCAACCACTGCCCCACCTTGACGCAGCAGCGCTCCCTACTCCTGAAGAACTGGCCGCTGAGCAGCAGCAGAGCAGCTTGCGTAACTTCGACATTAACCGCGTCGAACGCCTGCGAGGCAACGTGGGTTATTTAGAGCTTTATGGATTTGAGCCGCCAGAGTTTGCCGGAACCGCGATCGCGGCGGCCATGACCTTTATCACCCATACTAAAGCGCTGATTATTGACATTCGTCACAATCGCGGCGGTTCTCCAGCTATGGTGGCGCTGTTATGTAGTTACCTGCTGCCTGCCTATCCTGCGGTGCACTTAAACGACTTATATTGGCGCCCCGACGATGCTACTCGGCAATGGTGGACGGTGCCCTATTTAGAGGCTCCTCGGTATTTGGATAAGCCCGTTTATGTGCTTACTAGCCAAGAAACTTTTTCCGCTGCTGAGGAGTTTGCCTACAATTTGCAGGCTCTATCACGTGCAACCATCGTCGGCGAGCATACAGTCGGTGGCGCTAATCCCGGCAAAGGGTATCGCCTCAGCGACCATTTTTGGATGTTTGTACCTGTCGGTCAATCGACCAATCCCACGACCCAAGACAACTGGGGCAAAACTGGCATCGTGCCCGACGTTAAAGTGCCTGCTGAACTTACCTTGCTCACGGCTCACCTGATGGCCCTCAATACGCTGTTAGAAAACGCCTCCAATGGGTCCAGCTTCCGGGAGCTACAGCGCACGATGCTGATGGTCGAGCGAGAGTTGAATACCCGTCGCGCCGACCTGATCAGTCAACTCAAGCAGCCCCAGAGCCAAAATACGCCTTGATTAGAAAGCGGCAAGGGACAGGCAGCCTGGCCGCTTTCAGAGTTAAAATGCTGGCAACAGGTAGAGTGCTTCGCAAAATTTTGCGAAGTCGCCCACCCCTTAACTGACGCTATTGGGCGATCGCTCAGCTTTGCTGGAACGTTGATCGCATCAGCACGTCTTGCACCTGGACATAGTCTGGCTGACTCAATACATACACCACGGCATTGGCCACATCTGCCGCTTGCAGTACCGGAAATTGTGAGTAGATCGCTGCCGCTTTGGCCGGATCACGGTGATACTTTTCGGCGAACTCGGTTTCAGCAAAGCCAGGACTGACGGAAGACACGCGAATCGCGCTGTTGGCTGCCCTCAACTCCTGCCGCAGCGCTTCGGTTAGGGCCCGCACGGCAAACTTGCTGGCGGCATAAACTCCGCTGGCCCCTGGCACCCGATGCCCTGAAAGGGAACTGATGTGAACGATGTGACCACGATCGCCCCGCTGCTGAATATCTTTTACCGCCTCGCGAGTGCAGATACATAGCGCTAACACATTCACATCCAGCATTTCACGCCAGGCCTTAGTTTCGCCAGACATCAGTGGCGACTTGTGGCCCAAACCGGCATTATTGATCAACACATCGACCCCGCCCCATTGCTGTCGAATCGCTGCGAATACGGCCAAAATGTCTGCTTCTTGCCGCAAATCGGCAGCCTGGCTCAACACCTCAGCGCCATTCGCCGTCAGTTCTTGCTGCAAGGCCGCTAAGCGATCGCGCCGCCGCGCACAGATGGCCAGACGATAGCCTTGTGTCGCTAGCTTACGAGCAATTGCCGCGCCAATGCCACTGGAAGCACCGGTTACAAGAGCAACGGGTACACCGTGATCATGATTCGTCAAACTATCCACCTTTAATCATTCAAATCAACCGAGCCCGGACTGAATCACCCATTACTCAGCCTTTTTGAATCGGGGATTCACCTGTCCCGCTCGCCACAGAATACTTTATGCCACTGCGTGACAACGTCGCAATTTTGCTGCCGTAAGCACCATCGCCTCCGTTTCGACTCTTGCAATTCGAATGTATCCTATGGCGTTTGGCTTGCCTCTAAAGTTCAATGCATAAGGTGATGTGCTCTCCCTGGGGCATTGACTTTTGAGTCATCTTGTCATGCAGAAATTCGCTGACGAATTGGGTTTCCAATAGTTACAGAAACGCATCCAGTGTGAACGATAGGGCTGGCATTTAGATCATAAGGCTCGAATAATCAACAAAAACTATTGCTGTTACACCTTAAAAGTAGGTGCGATCGCTGCTCTGGCAGCAACAATCATCGTCTAAGTGGACGCAATGCAAAGTTGATTTTCGCAAGGCCGTTAGCCTTACCTAAACTCACCGCTACTACAGGTTTATTAAAGAGTGGAAATGCAACAGCAGCTCACTGACCGCTGTGTAGAAACACCACATCACAAGGAGCGTGACGGATGACGCGACCGGCAACGGTCCCCAAAAGATAATCAACGGGTTCCGGACGATCAGTACAGAGGAAAATCAAGTCCACTTGCTCTTCCTTGGCGACAGCCAAAATCTCATCATGAACCGACCCATGTCGAACGCTAAAACTGCTCACCAAATCCTCTGGAATATAGTCTTGGGTAAACGTTTCTAGAGATTCCAAAGCTTTCGCTTTCGCTTTGTCGATGAAGTTTTCAGGTAGCAACGGACTGACAAAATAATTACTGTAGTCAGCCATTATGGTCATAACGATGAACTGTCCCTCAAACGCCTTGACATAGCGAATTGCCCTGTCGATAAAAGTTGGCCTGGATTCTAGTTGATTGATATCAACCGGGAGCAAAACTCTGAACATTGAAGTAGTTCCTGTTGCAAATTACTAGACCATCGATGCTTACTCTGAGGCTAATGTTGACTAGCCCGCCGATACGGGCTCAGATTCTTCTAGGCGGTCGGCATCTTCTAAACTAATGCGTTCTATGGTTAAGTTAAAAGCACCAAAAAAGACGGATACGATGGGGCTCAGAATATTAAAAAAGCAGAAGGGCAGATAGCTCAAAGTGGGGACTCCCAATACACCGGAATGAAATGCCCCACCAGAATTCCAGGGAATCAAGACTGATGTTACAGTACCTGCATCCTCTACCGCCCTAGAGAGATTCTTAGGATGCAAACCGTTCTCCAGATAAGCAGAACGAAACGTGCGAGCAGGCACAACAATCGCAATGTATTGGTCGGAAGCGGTGGTGTTCATGAACAGGCAGGTGGCGATCGTTGCACCAATCAGGGTGCCGGCCCCTTGAGCAGCGGCCAAGACAGTCTTAGCCAGCTTCTGCAGCATGCCACAGGCCTCTAACATGCCGCCAAAAACCATCGCTGAAATAATGAGCCAGATAGTATTAAGCATGCTGCTCATACCACCTCGAGAAAACAGCTCATCAATGACGTCATTGCCGGTTTCAATACTAAAGCCATCAGCGGCGACCTCAACTAAAAGCCGGTAAGCTCCGCTCAGGGTGAAGCCGCCATCGAGCATAGAAGCAATCAAGTCAGCTTGAAAAATGAGAGCAGCAAAACATCCTAGCAGCACGCCAAAAACTAGAGCGGGCAAGGCCGGTACTCGCATGGCGACTAGCGTGACAACCAGTATCGGAGCCGCTAGCAATAGCAGATTGAGGTTGAAGTTGGCTTGAATAACCTCCTGCACGCCTGAGATGGCTTCACCCGATAAATTATCTCCTTGGTAAAAGAATCCTAAGACCAAAAATCCCAGCAGCGCCAAAGCGATCGCTGTTCCCGACGTGTAAACCATATGGCGAATATGAGTAAACAAATCGGTGCCTGCCATCGCGGGGGCAAGGTTTGTTGTATCTGACAGCGGCGACATTTTATCGCCAAAATAAGCCCCTGAAATCACGGCTCCAGCCACCATGCCTACCGGAACGTTGAAAGTTTTGCCAATGGCAATTAAGGCAATGCCAATCGTGCCGCTGGTCGACCAACTGCTGCCAGTGCAAAGGGCAACGATGCAGCTCACTACACAGGAGACGAATAGGAAAACCTTGGGGTTGATAATTTCTAGGCCGTAATAGATCATCAGCGGCACAATCCCACTCATGATCCATGTTGAAATTAGAGCTCCTACCACGAACAGGATTAAAACAGATTGCAGCGACATGCTGATCGACTTAATCACCTGCTCTTCCAAAGAACGATAAGAAATTTTCAGCACAAATGTGCCAACTAGCCCCGCCAATAATGCCGACAGGATTAAGGCAATTTGATTTGGGCCAAATGTGGCATTGTCTTTAAATAAAATGACGTTAAAAACCATCAGAGCAATCAAAGCGCCGATGGGAATTAAGCACAGTAAAACAGAAGGCTCTTGCTGACTGGAAGATTCCGGCATTCTTAATTCCTGAACTTTTTGGGGATGTTAGCCTTTCAAAGCCTCTCTTGGTTGATTACAAACGGGGTGAAAACAGCCAAGAAACTATCTGACCAAGCAGCAAATTTATCAAATCACTACTGTCAAAGGCGTCAATTTCCAAAGTTTTACCCGTTTAAATGGGTTCTTTTTGTTCCAAATCATACGTAAGTTAAGATTTCTAAAAAGATCTATCTAAAGAGAGAGAGTACTAAAAAGTAAATTTCTCATAAATGTAGGTTGATAGAGCTCAATTGAACATCCGACTCTTATAAAGCGCAATGCACAACTAAGCAAAGTCTCTTTTAGAAGTAATTAAGTTCTCGAAATGAAGGGTTTGCCCCACTGCCACTGACGGCTGACGGGGCGATTAAGGATGGGGTCATACCGCTTCATATTGTTGCGGAGCAGCATCAGTAGGGTTAACCTGGGTAGCTAAGTCCATGGTGAGGGCGGGACAAATCTAGCCTTTATCCGCCATCGCCCGGCCTTTTGGCCCGACCACCAACTTTGGGACGACATTTTGTTTATTCACAGAACTTTGATAGCTCTAACTTTTGGGGATGCAACTTTTTCTAAATCATTAGTTGCATATTACGCATTTAGACAATTCTCTGCACGGCAGTAAGATACGTCATCAACTCAGGCTAAGAATCGGATGGAATAAGGTAATCGTGCCTACCCTAAGCCTATTAACCAATCGGTCGAATCACTTGCTGATGAAGCATTGAGGAGCTAAATGATGGTAGCCCCTAGACCGCTAGCGAGCATTTTCGCTAAAGCCGTCTCCGGAAGAAGATTGCTTTTGATGAGGTTTCCAGCCAAGCCGGCTACCGTAGGTTCCTGGACGCCACGCCGTACTATTGTGAGACTCGACTTCCTGGGCGATCTCTTGAGCGGTAAATTGTGAAGAGGGAGCAGCTGATGAGCTGCCTGTCGCTGTTCCTCCAGCCGCTTGGCGACGATTCTGAATTCGCTGAATCTCTTTCAGTGCAGCATTCCAAGAAAGTTCAGGCTGCTGTAGCAGTTCCCGTAAAGCTTGCAGTACCGCTTCCTCTTCTTGGTTGAGCTGGAGAGGCTGTGACAAGCGAATCGGATCAACTTGCACCGCCGCAAAAGCCTGACGAACCGCGCTGACAATCTGCGGCTTATGGTCGTGTAGCGCTCGCTCATACTGATGCTGCAGCCCCTTTTCACTTGAAGCATAAAGGGCCGGTAAGCGATTAAGCGCAAAGGTTTCAACTTCCACACGCTTGACGTACTTGGAAACTCGTTCCGGTAAGTTGGCAAGTTGGTGACTGACTTCCTCTGCCACCAAACTTTCCATGACGTTGATGTATAACTTTTGATGAGCAGTTCTGCTTTCGCCACCCATGACTTAGACCTGTAGAAGATAAATGCCGGCAACCGCGATCGCCCCAGAATTCATGTGGAAATCGCCGATTAAAATTGTCACTGCGAACACCCTGATGCTATCTACAGAATTTGCTGTCGCTAATCCTAATTCAGCTGTAAATTAAATGCGCTGACATAACAAAACGCATACCTTAGTTGAATTAGTATAACAACACTCTTCGAAATCTTTATTTTGGAATTTTGGTTGGTGGCAATTGTCTTGTCACAGCTGCTGTGAGCACCGCTGGCAGGGAAAGCACAGTCTTAGTGACAAAATCTTAAGCTTTCCAAAGTTTGATCGCTGATGGAAAAGTCAAAAGCTGCTGACTGACAACCGTCTAAACTATTCTGTCCAAGCTTAGCGATCGCAATTAAGCGTTTGGCAAACGCGCCTTTATGGCCGCCAGTTCCACTTCAATGGCGGTAGTGTCACTTTGCTCTAGGGCAGAAAATCTTTCTAAAGTCTGATCATTCAACGTTTGATTAAGCTCGGCAGCGGCGCTGGCTTGCGCTTCCAACTCCAGCACTCTATCTTCCATTTGACTCAGCGTCCCCAAATTGCGGCCATTGCCTAACTGCCCCATCATGTCTTGAATACGCTGTGACGCTTCTGCCGACCGGGCGCGCGCAATGTACATATCTCGTCGAGTACGCACATCGGCAATTTTGACTTCTAAATCGCGCATGTTGGTTTTGAGCCGAGCAGTTACCGCTTTTTGGGTTTCGATGTGACTGGTCAGTTGCGACTGCGTACGCAGATAGGTTTGTCGCTGGGCCAAAGCTTCACGGGCCTGGGCTTCACTACCTTTTGCCAAGGCGAGTTGAGCCCGGTTGTACCATTCTTGAGCCTGCATAGCGGCTTGATGACACTGACGTTCCGTGCGTTTTTGTGTAGCGATCGCCTGGGCCACCGACTGGCGCAATTGCATCAGATGCTGCTGCATATCAGCGACGGCTTGATCAAGCATTTTTTCTGGCTCTTCAGCCGTTCGTACCCCTCCATTCACTTGGGCACGAATAACTCGCGATAACCGTTCAAACACGCCCATAGCCTTATCGCCATTGCTGCTACAGGAACCATTCTAAGCAAAAGCATGAGAGAGCTCCAACCAGTCAATAATTTATATGTCTGGGATCTCAGGCATATAAATTATTGATCGCAGCCTGATTAAGAAATGAATATAATGTCATCCATTATCCGGAGCTAGAGATTGGTTTGACGTCGCCGTAACCAAAGAGGGTTGAGAGGCTGACTATTAGCAGCCTCTGGAGCGGTGACTGATCCGGCATGGTGCCTGACCTAAGCTGACAACGCAGCTTGGGCCGCAGATAAACCGGCACCTGGCGTGAAGCCATTGGCTCCCAATTTGGCCAGCGTGGCCTCCAGGGCCGCAATAGCCGTCAAAATATCGCGATCGCTGACAAATCCTAAGTGACCCATGCGGAAAATCTGCCCTTTGAGATGATCCTGTCCACCGGCGAGGGCAATATTGTATTCCTGGCGCATAATTTGGCGAATTTGCTCCGCCGCCACCCCCTGAGGCATCACGGCAGTCACCGCTGGGCTAGCCGCTGCATCTGCCGCAAACAAAGGGAGATTCAGCGCTCTCATTGCTGCCCGAGTAGCCGTTTGCAGTTTGGCGTGGCGGGTAAAAATTTGCTCCAGACCTTCTTCCTGCATCATTTTGAGTGCTACCTGCAGTGCAAAAAACAGGCTGACCGGTGGCGTGAAAGGCGTCATATTTTTAGCCGCGCTCTTCCGATACGGGCCGAGGTCAAAATAAAACTTGGGAATATTAGCGGTTTCATAAGCCTGCCAGGCGCGATCGCTGAGGGTGACAAACCCCAATCCTGGCGGCACCATATAACCCTTTTGGGAACCCGATGCCACCACATCCAGTCCCCACTCATCCACTGGCACATTGCAAGCTCCCAAACTGGTGACTGCATCCACTAACATCAGCGCCCCATGAGCACGGGTATGATCGGAGATCGCCTTGAGATCATTCAGAACCCCAGTCGACGTTTCGCTGTGGGTCACCAACACGGCCTTAATAGTTTTATCAGTATCCGCCGTTAACGCCGCTTGAAACTCATTGGGATCTAGTGGTTTCCCCCACTCCGCTTCAATCACATCGACGGTGAGACCAAAGGCTTGACAGACTTTGACCCAGCGATCGCCAAACTTGCCGTTGCTGCCAACCAACACGCGATCGCCTACGCTTAGCACATTAATAATGCCAGCTTCCATCGCTCCGGTGCCGCTAGCCGTCAACATCAGCACTTCGTTTTGAGTTTGGTGGAGCCATTTCAGACCGTCTGCCACCGTCCCCATCAGCTGGCTAAATTCGCCACTGCGGTGACCAATCAGGTGTTGGGCCTGCGCTAGTAAAACACTCTCTGGCACCGGCGTTGGCCCCGGAATCATGAGCATAAATTTGTCGTCCATAAGCGTCTCCATCCCCTTATCTGTGTGAACATGAGCGTATTTCAGCATTGCACAAGATTTTGCGATCGCTGCATTCCTTTGGGGTGTTGTTAGTAATTGCTCATCAGTATTCTGAGCAAGCTCCACAGTTCCATCGCGATTCCGTCATAATTGGGGTCGCAGGGCAGACGCGGTTATCTTTACCCGCAAAGACCTCTGGAATGAATTGGCGACATGTCCGAAGAGAGCAAAGCCACTTCTTCAGCAGCGATTAACGAAGATTCTTTGGGTGCAATACTTGACACATTAGAATCAAAACCGTATATTTGAATACATAAAGTAAATCGTTCATCCGACCAGCACATCTGGAAAGGACGGAAGTAAGGATTTATTCCTGAAGGAACGCGCCTCTTTCACTACACGATCAACAACTCTGTTGTTATTTGGAGGCGAGATTATGAGCTTACGTTATCGTGGTGTCCAGTACGAACCCCAGGGCAAGCAGTTCAATTACTTTGAAGAAGTAATTGGTCAATATCGCGGGGCAGTTGTGACTCGTCGAGTGGCAACTAACGCTCCTGACCAGCACATTGAAGGTTTAGTCTATCGCGGTGCCAAGGTCAATTAACTGTTTGTTTGTCCGTCGTTCATCTTGTTGAGTTCTTCAGCAAGACGGAAGTAAGGATTCATTCCTGAAGGAACGCGCCTCTATCCTTTTTTAGATAACCATTGGAGGCGAAAACCATGGATTTACGCTATCGCGGCGCTGACTACACTACTCGCGCCAATCAAGTTAAAACTGTTTCGGAAGTCATCGGCCAATATCGGGGTGCAGTAGTATCTCGTCATGTCGTTGAAAACGTTAATTCAGCTCATGTAGAAGGATTAGTTTATCGCGGTGCGAAGGTGCGATAAGCGTTTCAATTGATTTGAGCATACCGTTGAAGCAGTTTGTTTAATTAGCTTTGGGAGTTAAAAGGCACCTATGGGTGCCTTTTTTCTTAACCTTCAATTGCTATCGTGTGGAAGAACGTTTAGTTGGGTTACAATCCGTTTTTCTGGAGATTGGATTGTAACCGAGGTGACAACAAAGCTATGGATACAGTCGCGGAACTGCTGTTTGTGGGAAGCACGATCGCTAGCTTTGGGCTAGGTTGGCTTCTTAAGGGCAAGTTCAAGTCCCCATTCACCTCCCCATCCCCACTGGCAAATTCTTCTGATGCTTTGGTTGTAGCCGCATCATCGCCAACCTCAGCTGATTACTTATTACTCCAGCAGGCTCCCGTCGGCTATTTAGAAGTTGACGACGAAAATCAGCTGCTGTGGCTCAATGTTCTTGCCGGTGAGATGTTGGGCATTTCACCCATTAATTTATCAACCGCATCGGCTGCGGGGCAGTCACGACGGTTGTTGCTGGAGTTGGTACGCTCATTTGAGTTAGATCAGCTCATTGAAAAAACTCGCCAAGCGCAGCAGCCCTGTCAGCAGGACTGGATTCTCAATTTAGTGTCTCCTGATCCCATTAATCCCAATGAAGGCGTTGCTCATCCGCTACGGGGATACGGCATTCCATTGGCCAACCGACACGTCGGCATCTTTTTAGAAAATCGCCAAGAAGCGGAAACTTTGGTTCAGCAGCGCGATCGCTGGACTTCCGACGTTGCTCACGAACTGAAAACGCCGCTGACTTCGATTCGATTGGTAGCGGAGACTCTGCGAGAGCGGGTTGATCCAGCTGCGCAAAAATGGCTGGATCGCCTATTGAACGAAATTTTGCGCCTCAGCAACTTGGTCGAAGATTTGCTGAACCTGAGTCGCTTAAAGCGCAGCGGTGGCACCGGCCTGACTTTGGAGCCCGTGGAACTGCCACACATGATTTTGGCGGCTTGGCAAAGCCTAGAGCCTTTAGCTGATATCAAGCAAGTACAGATTGCCTATGAAGGTCCCTCAGATCTGATTGTGCAGCTAGATAAATCACTGATGCACCGAGTATTTATCAATTTGATCGACAACGCCATCAAATACAGCCCCCGGGAGGGCACAATTCACGTTAAAGCGGTGTTCGAGGCTGAGGCTGCCAAAGATGACCCAGAATCGATGAGTGCGCAACGGCTCTATGTCGATATTATTGACGAGGGCAAAGGCTTTCAAGAAAGCGACTTACCTTATATTTTTAACCGGTTTTATCGAGCTGATTCC
The DNA here is from genome assembly GCA_039027715.1 of Cyanobacteria bacterium P01_C01_bin.120. Lineage (GTDB taxonomy): Bacteria > Cyanobacteriota > Cyanobacteriia > Phormidesmidales > Phormidesmidaceae > Halomicronema. Next base: position 8,142 of record JBCCJU010000082.1, on the reverse strand, counting down.
TCGCGTACCCGCTTGCTGGCTAGCCAACCCACAATGCTGGCTGAGCCACCTGTAGATTTTGTCAATTCTGGCAACAGCGGCACTGGGTTAGGCCTAGCGATCGCTCAGCAAATTACCGAAGCGCACGGCGGTCTACTACAAGCCCATAATCATCCCAAAACGGGTGGTGGTTGGCTAAGAATCAGTCTGACAGCCAAGGAATGCTCACTTCAGAAAGCAAGCATTACTAAGCAACAAGTTCTTAACTAATCTGATAAACGGGCGAGGAGGGATTCGAACCCCCGACACCGTGGTCCGTAGCCACGTGCTCTAGTCCACTGAGCTACACGCCCTTACAGGAGTTAAATAGTAACACAGTCTACGATGCAAAAAATAGCTTTTCTCCTATGACCGAATCTAAAAATGCTGTAACCGGTCTTAGCCACCTCAATTCTCAGAGCGAAGCGAATATGGTGGATGTTTCTCAAAAGGGCATAACCGTGAGGGAAGCGATCGCTGAGGGGGCGATTCAAATGTCGCTGGCAACGCTGGAGCAAATTGAGGCGGGCGACAGTCCCAAAGGCGATGTATTGGGAACGGCAAGACTAGCGGGCATTATGGCTGCAAAGCAAACCGCAGCGCTAATTCCATTGTGTCATCCGCTGCCGTTGAGCAAAGTGCAGGTGACAATTGTCCCTGAGCGATCGCTGCCGGGCTACCGCCTGCAAGCCTTAGTCAAAACCAAGGCTGAAACCGGTGTCGAAATGGAAGCGCTGACGGCAGTTTCAGTTGCAGCGCTGACGCTTTATGACATGGCAAAAGCGCTGGAAAAGTCTATGACAATTCAATCGGTGCGGCTGCTGCGTAAAACCGGTGGCAAATCAGGAGACTATGAGGCTGACGACTCAGTTTAAAGCGGGAGTTTTGGCTTTGAGAAAATGGCAATAGGACGACGTTCGCGGCAAATTGGTGGGCTTTACTTACGGCAAATTAATGGGCTTTAAACCGTGAAATGGGGTCGGCTTGCGGCTTAAAATAAAGAGTGAACTATTTGGATACCCTTTATGCCGCCCGTTTGGCCCCGAAAACCCGATCGCCGTGACCCTGCTTTTCGCAAACTAGATGACCGTATGACCTTTGCGGTTCATGTGGCAGCGTTTGCTGCCGTCAATTCAGGGCTGTGGTTCGCTCATCGTATCAATCCGATCTGGGTGCCTTGGGTGACCAAAATAACGCCGATTTGGATGGTGGTGCTATTTATCCATGCAGTCTATATTTTCGCTATGGCTGACTATTCTGAAAGCTATGTGATTGAGCCTGAAGACGTCTCGGAAAGCGGTGGCTGAAGTGCGATCGCAACGCTGAAATTCCCTGCTGTAATTATCGACCCAATCAGGAGATTCGGTTATGTATGACTCGCCCCCGGCAGAAGTCCTGGAATCGCTAGCAGCCAGCATTGGAGAAGCAGTCTATATGGACGTCGCCAAGTGGCATCTTTATCTTAATGACGCTAAGCTCCATACTCTGGTCGCGCAACGGCTCTATCCTCTGTTGGCCGATGGCCGTACCTCAGAAGCCGACATTACGCCCATTTTGCAAGACATTACGGTTCCCATTGGTGCAGGGCGCAAGCAGCTGTCACTGATAGACTTGATTCCGTCTACTTGCATCAGTGATCTAGTGCGCGTGCTCGAAGATTTTGACGTTTGAAATTAGCAGCAGCGCTCAAAGTTCAGAGCGCAGAATGCGAATGTAGGGTTACTTTTTTGCCCAGATGTTTTGAAAAAATCCGCCACTCTGAAAATAATGCGTTGCTGCAGTCGTAGAGTCTTCGGTCACAGCTACAAATTCAACAGCTGATTCACAAAATTGGTGTACACCTCGCCAGAGAGAAACTGGGGATTCTCCAGCACCATCTGATGAAAGGGAATGGTGGTTGGCAGTCCAGTGATGGCGCATTCGCGCAGAGCCCGCTTCATGCGCAGAATAGCGGTGGAGCGGTCAGGCCCCCAAACAATTAGCTTACCCACCAAAGAGTCGTAGTAGGGCGGAATTTCGTAATCAGTATAGACGTGGGAATCGATGCGGACGCCAGGGCCACCGGGCGGTAGATAGCCGTTGATGCGTCCAGGGGCAGGACGAAAATTATATTTGGGATCTTCGGCGTTGATGCGACACTCAATTGCGTGTCCCTGCAGCTTTACCTGCGCTTGGGTAACCGAAAGGCGATCGCCCTGGGCAATGCGAATCTGTTCAGCAATCAGGTCAAAGCCCGTCACCATCTCAGTTACCGGATGTTCAACCTGGATGCGCGTGTTCATCTCCATAAAGTAGAAGTCACCGTAGGCATCCACCAAAAACTCAACGGTGCCAGCCCCGACATAATTGATGGATTGGGCTGCCCGCACTGCCGCCGCCCCCATTTTTTCCCGCAGGTTCGGATTCAGGGCCGGGCTTGGCGCTTCTTCGAGCAGTTTTTGGTGCCGCCGCTGAATCGAGCAGTCCCGCTCGCCCAAATGAATTACGTTGCCGTAGCTGTCGGCTAAAATCTGAAACTCCACATGGCGGGGCTTTTCAATGAATTTCTCCATATAGACGCCAGGATTGCCGAAGGCTGCTTCGGCTTCTCCCTGGGCGGCCAGGAACAGCTTTTTCAATTCGTCGGCGTGTTTGACTAGGCGCATGCCCCGTCCGCCGCCCCCCGCCGTGGCTTTGATCATCACAGGGTAGCCGATGCGATCGGCGATCGCCCGCGCCTCCACATCACTTTTCAATAGTCCTTCACTGCCGGGAATAGTCGGCACGCCGACCCGCTGCATGGTTTCCTTGGCCGTGGACTTATCGCCCATCGACAACATAGCGGCTGGTGTCGGCCCAATAAAAGTCAGATTGTGATCGGCGCAAATTTCGGCAAAGCGAGCATTTTCAGCCAAAAAGCCATAGCCAGGATGAATCGCCTCCACACCACGGGTCAAGGCTGCTGCAATGATATTGGGAATGTTTAGGTAGCTTTTGCTGCTGAGCGCCTCGCCGATACACACTGATTCATCCGCCAGCTGTACGTGCAGGGCATGGCGATCGACCGTGGAATGCACCGCCACCGTAGCAATTCCCATTTCCTCGCAAGTACGAAGAATTCGGAGCGCAATTTCTCCCCGATTAGCAATCAAAATTTTGGCAAAGCGCATGAGACTCGTGGTGCCCTCAGCAGCATGAAGAACCGGTCGTTAGCTGACTCACTTGCCCCTCATCAAAGGGGGCACGGACCGGCCAGTGAGTGCGGCGGCAAACCATAGGACGGTAGCTAATCCTACCATGTGGGCAGGGTTGCAAGCAGCTTGGAAACAGGAGAAATTGTGGGCGGTTGGGGTAGGCAGATAGGACTCTGTGCGGCATCTGTAACCATTACGGATTGAACAGGCATCGTTCTATGGCGGCCCGTCAGCAGCATCAGCCATCGCCAACGCCCATTCAAGCTCGCTAGATGTTGAGGATTTCAGCCGCTTCAGTGAGCAGGGCTTGGTCTTGGGTAGCCTGGTAGAAACGAGCAAGGTGACGCTTCGATATACTTAAGCCGCGCTTGTCATCAAATTCGAAGAAACTTTTCAAAGCTTCCAGAAAATAGGCTTTGGCGTTTTCAAAAGCATTGGTCTCTTCCGCGACCTGACCAAGATGAGAGTAGGTGCTGGCTTGAGAAAAGCGATCGCCAAACTTGATTTTGATGTCCAGAGCCTGCTGATAATACTGCTGGGCCTGCTCATAGTGCCGCTGCGCCTGCGCCATGATGCTCAATTGGTGATAAATGCGAGCTTAGCTAGAGCGATCGCCTAATTGCTTTCTGACGGCCAAACACTGCTCGTGTAGAGAAAGATGGCGGCAAAGAGGCTTGGACAATCTGAGCAGCTTTAACTAAACATATCGGTTCTCTTTTACCGATTTTCTTTTCTAGAGTTGCCGATATTGAAACTGTAGACGTTGGGATAAAAGCGGTTTCGCTTCCACAATCAAAAATCAAAAATTGGAATAGATGGATAGATTACCACGGCAAGGCTAGCGCTGGGGGCGATCGCTAGCGCATGCGGAAGTGGGCACTTAAGATAAGATTTCGCGACGACCCGTGCCGCGATATTGATAGCGACGGCTAAGCAGTTCGCTATCGTCAACCTGAGAGTCGGTTTCAATCGCGATCGCGCTCTGCCACACGGCGCCCAGAGAGGCTAATAGCGCGATTGTCAGGGAACTAATGATCAGTGTCTTCATAGTCGTTAGGGAGTAAACAAGGACACTCTACTTTTCGGCAACTACGAACAAAATCCGGATGCCTGACGACGCTCAGTTGTCCCATCTCGGGGCAAGATGGAGATGAGAGGATACCAGCCAATGACGCTTCCTGAGCTCAGGAAGGACCTGTCCGCCATTGGGAAAATCCCGGCAGTGGCGCCAAGTCAGGCTAATTTTTAGCTGGCAGACTCTTCGTTGTCCATATTTGGCCTGTCATGGAGAAACTTGACGCTAGCCAGCGACTACAGCCTCGGGGGGGCGGTCTACCCGGCATTTTTATTGGGTTCAGCTATCCCTTGCGTACGCTGCGCCTGTTACTTAAGCAGCGATCGCTAATGCCTTATGTGCTCATACCGTTGGCCATCAACATGGTGCTCGGCCTCGCGCTATATACGCTTGGAATCTGGTGGGGCCTACAGCTCATCAACGGCTGGACACTGCAGTTGACCAATTGGCTTGAACCCGCCTGGCTAGATGTCGCCGTACAGGTCCTGGCACCCGTCATCAAAGGCGTGCTGATTTTAGTTCTCTTTGTGATTTTGGGTTTGGTGCTGCTGCAGTTTGGCAGCATTCTCGGCTCGCCGTTTTACGGGCAACTGTCGGAAAAAATTGAAATCTTACGGGTGGGTAAACTCGAAGCGCCGGCATCGATGGGGACTGCCGCTATTTTGGTCGATATTTGGCGCGCCGTATTGTTCGAGCTCAAAAAACTCCTGCTGTTGACTGTTATCGGTTTGCCGCTGCTGTTGTGTAATTTTGTACCCGCGATCGGCCCGCTAGTGGCAACCGCGGGGGGGGTAACACTGGCCTCGCTGCTCGTCTGCCTTGACATGTTTGATGCGCCCCTGGAGCGCCGTCGCCTTAAGTTTCGCCAAAAGCTAGGCATTGTACTGCGGGGCTTACCGGCCAGTGGGAGTTTTGCCCTAACCTGCTTCTTTTTGGTCAGCATTCCCCTAATGAATTTGCTAGCGATTCCCATTTGTGTGGCAGCAGGAACACTATTCTTTTGCGATCGCATTTTGCCTGTCGTTCGGGAAAAAACTTGATTTCTGGTCGTCAGAGTGTATTAATAAAGATACTTTTAATAGGAAATGTTCGCAATAAGCCAGGTCTTTGAATGTCCTCTAAGTTCTCTGAAAATGAGGTTTTGCCCATTTATCCCTGCGATGACAGAAGATTTTGTGAATGACGCTGGTCGTCAATCCGATCAGCTACGGCCAAAACGCCGAGTCTGTGTGGGCGAAATCTTTTATGAATAACGCAGCCCTTTAATTCGTTCAATAATTGCCCAAACTCTATTTTCTCCACCCCGTTACCGGCCCGCCCCGTTACCCATCTACCCCGTTACTCATCGACTCTGTCACCCGCTCCCCCCGTCACCCACTCACTCACAAAAACGACTCTCGATCCTCTGCTTTTCTGAACAATGACCTTTGCAATTGATTTTGGCACCAGCAACACCGTTGTTACCCGCTGGAACAGCGCTACCCAGACCACAGAAATCGTTTCACTGCCAGGACTGGCGCAGCAGTTAGGCCAAAATCCGCCGCTTATCCCGTCGATGGTACACATCGCCGATGCCGCCAGTGGCGCCGTACAAATTGGACAGCAGGTGCGCGATCGCGGTCTTGATGTGAGCACTGATAAGCGCTTCTACCGCAACTTTAAGCGGGGCATTGGCACTTCAATTCAGGGATTCTTGCCCGAGTTGGACGGCCATAGCCTCTCGTTTGAGCAAATTGGCAGTTGGTACCTCAGCAGCGTCATCGCCGCTACCCAAAAGCAAATGGGCGGTCTCGACGCTGTCGTCTTCACAGTGCCCGTGGATAGCTTTGAGGTGTACCGCAACTGGCTCGACCAAACCTGCGAGGCCCTGAATCTGCGACAGGTCCGAATGCTGGATGAGCCAACAGCCGCCGCGCTAGGCTATGGCATTCAACAGGAAGAAACTGTGCTGGTAGTGGATTTTGGCGGCGGCACTCTAGATTTTTCGCTGGTGGAACTGGCGATCACCGGCAACAGTAAGCCCTTGGGGTACGTGCTGCAGTGGAACGATCGCTCGCTAGCGGCCTCCGCCGGACAAAGGTCCCAGCGCGCTAAAGTGCTGGCCAAAGCAGGAGAAAATCTTGGCGGAGCCGATATCGATAATTGGCTAGCCGACTACTTCCATGAGCAGCAGGGCATTGCCCTCACGCCGCTGACGCAGCGGCTGGTCGAACGCCTCAAAATTCAGCTTTCCGACAAAGCTGTGGCAACCGAGAGCTTCTTCGATGATGAAACGTTGGAGAGCTTGACCTTGGAGCTTGATCGCCCGACATTTGAGGGAATTTTGCGCCAGCATCAGTTTTTTGATCGATTGGATAGCTGTCTAGAGCGTACCCTACAGCAAGGACGTCGCTGGGGCCTGAGCGAGGAAGATATCGGCTCTGTGCTGCTGGTGGGAGGAACGGCACAAATTCCCGCTGTACAGGACTGGTTAGCGGAGCATTTTGCTCCAGAGCAAATTCGCAGTGATCGCCCCTTCACTGCCGTCGCCGAAGGAGCGCTGCAGGTGCAGCAGGGCATTGAGCTTACCGATTTTCTTTACCACAGCTACGGTATCCGCTATTGGGATCGGCGCCGTCGCCGTCACGGTTGGCATCCCATTGTCCGTTCCGGCCAGCCCTATCCTTCCATGAATCCGGTTGAACTCGTGCTGGGCGCCTCTACTGAAAACCAGCCCAGCATTGAACTGGTGATCGGTGAGTTGGGCAACGAGGATGCCTTAGTCACCACTGAAGTCTTTTTTGACGGCGATCGCCTAGTTACTCGGCAAACCCAACAGGATGCCCAGCAAATTCAGTTGCTGAACGACACGGGCGCCGGTCGAACTATTGCCAAGCTCGACCCCCTGGGTGTTCCTGGCAGCGATCGCATTCGCGTGCAGTTCGAAGTAGACATCGATCGAACTCTTCGCATCACGGTAGACGATATCCTGACGGGAGACACGCTGATTGAGAATAAGCCAGTGGTACAGCTGAGTTAAGCGAGGACCGGGGGTTGAGGGGGCTGGCGCCGGTAGGGGAGCGGATATTGGATCTTCAAAACGGCTGCACATCGATAGGAAAATAGAAGCTACCTTCCTATTACGAGCGCATCAACGCTTATCTCCACACGTTTTTAGTATCAATTGATTAGGAACTAAACCGCTTCCCCTGTGAGAAGAAATTCGAACGAGCTTTAATAAGCTAATCTCATTTCATGGAAACGGCCATACGTATCGTCGGCATGAGAAATTTTCTGAAGGCCAATCTATGCCAATACGGCTCTAAGGAGCGATCGCGGCAATTTGTTAGCTGTGATCGCTCCTTAGAGCTGAAAAAGCAGTACAGGGCTGTTTATCAAGATCGCTGTACTGCTAATTCTTCACTTGATTTGCTGCTAAAAAATTAGCCGCCGTAGTTCCATCCAGTACTCTCCAGCAGTAGGGGATCGCCCTCGCGGTGAGTGGCCGCGCCCACGACTTCGCCCACAAAGACCGTGTGATCACCGTGTTCAACGGTTCCCACAACCCGGCATTCAACGTAGCCCAAGGTATCTTTAATCACGGGACAGCCGGTTTCCGGCGCTTCGTAGAATTCGATGTCTTCAAACTTGTTGCCCACGCGGCGCTGGGGCTGAAAGAAGGTCTGCGCCATATCTTTTTGCCCCGCTTCCATGATGCTAAGAGCAAATACGCCGCTTTGTTTCACCATTTCATGAGAGCCCGTACCGTTTTTAACGCAGTTCACTACGAGGGGTGGCTGAAAAGACGCCTGCATCACCCAACTGGCCGTAAAGCCGTTCATCTCTTCGCCATTGCGCACGCCGCAAATATACAGACCGTGGGGAATTTTGCGCAGC
>JBCCJU010000081.1:0-24962 GCA_039027715.1 Cyanobacteria bacterium P01_C01_bin.120 | reverse complement strand
CGGTGGGGTTTGCGATCGCCAATGCTACCGAAGCCACGATTTTCGGCGTTTTCGTGCGTCCTGCGTTTGCAGGCAAAGGGGCGGGTCGAGTCCTGATGCAGGCTGCAGAAACCTGGTTATGGTCTCAGGAACTCGACGAAATTAGTCTCCTGACAGGAAATGATCCATCGCTCCGGGCGTATGGCTTTTACCAACATCTTGATTGGCGACTGGCCGAGGTTGTGGCCGAAGGGGAGTACGCCGGAGAAGCCAAGTTCATCAAGCGCCGCCAACCGTACGAACTTGCCGGTTAGTGTGACCGCAAAACTCAATTTTGGGGTGATGGCGTGACATCGTGGAGCGCGCCTAAATCCCGTTCAGGAGACTTAACATGCCAGATTCAAGAGTGCTTTTAACGAAACAGCGACTTGTCATGGAAGCTGTCCAGTCACCGCCAGAGCCCGCCACTCTGGTCATTTCAGAAGTCGTGAAGCCCCGAGCGATCGCCGCTTATGAAGAATGGTGCCGTGGCATTAGCCGCGCGACTCAACACTTTGATGGCTTTTTAGGGGTTGAAATCATTCGTCCTCGCGATATCTATCACCCCGAGTATGTGGTGATTGTCAAGTTTCAGACCGATGAACATCTGCGTCGCTGGTTGCGATCGTCAAGCTATCGCGCCTGGATCAAAAAAGGCTCCAAATTCTTGATGACCAAGCGCCAAGGAGTCGATCTTTGGTTCCCATTACCCCCGCTCAATTCTAAAGGCGTAGCGGCGTTGCCTGACCCGCCTTATTACAAAAAAGTCGTGTTGGAAGTCTTGGCAGTTTATCCCCTCATTCTGCTAGCCAATTTCGTTCTAGGCCCTTTGCTTACCAGACTGTCGCCACTGCTCGGGTTGTTGATCTCGGTGATATTCGTGTCGGCACTGCTGACCTACCCGGTCATGCCTTATCTCAGCAAAGTGATGAGCTTTTGGCTGTATCCCAAGCCTTGATGATCAAGCTCATAGCCATAGACTGCCCTGCCACCCTGCCATTTAAAGAACCCTCTTTGACAAATTCCGTGCCGACTTAACTCCAAATCCCTTTACCACGGTGTCATCTCATGGCAAAAACGACGATCACTTACTGGAATCCATTACAAGCAGCCCATGCCAATAAATGGGACGTCATTGAAGGGACTAACGGTATGGTTGAACGATTGTTTCTGGCGATTGATGCAGCCACGGGCGACTTTACCCGACTTACCCGGTTTAAGGCCGGGGCCGACACCTCTGCATTTGGACCACAGGTGCATGACTATCCCGAAGAAATTTTTATCGTATCCGGGGAACTGTACGATCGCGCCTTTGATCGCTGGCTCACCCCAGGAGACTATGCCAGCCGTCCTCCTGGGGAAGTCCATGGCCCCTTTGTCGCCAAGACGGATTGCCTGGTGTTGGACTGCTCGTATCCCAGTCAGGTAAGGGCGTTGTCGTGAGGTAACCTCAAAGCCCTGCGTTGATGACACGAAAGGTTAACTCGCGATTCGCTCTACCCTAGATCCTCTCGATTGCTGGGTAAATCAGTCGGGTATGGTTGCAAAGACCTGCTTGCGACTGTGGATTATCTTGAGGATAGCTATGGCGGCCCTGCACCTTTCGCCCATCAAGCATTCGAGCTATGGCATTAAACTCCTATCGCCCCAGGATGCGGCTCAACTGCAAATCCTATTTGCTCAATGTGGGGACTTCTTCGTGATGACCAACGGCGTACCGGCTAAGGCCACCGCTGCCGTCGAGGAGTTTACGGCTGTTCCCAATGGCAAAACTCCAGAGGATATTCGGGCCTTGGGGTTAGTGGATAATTGCGATCGTCTCGTCGGGACGAGCATTGGTGTGCAGGGCTATCCCGATCCTCAAACCTGGTGGCTGGGACTAATGCTGCTGGCTCCGGAGCAGCGCAGGCAAGGATTAGGAACGGGCTTCTATCGAGCGTTGGAACAATGGATAGCAGACCAAGGCTATCGATTTGTTTCGCTGTGTGCCATCGCTCCCAATACCGGCGGTCGGCAATTTTGGCAGCGGCTGGGGTTCGAAAACATTCGCCAGGTCCCTTCCCGGCGCTATGGCACCCGAACCCATGATGTTTATGTGTATCGGCGCAAGATATGGCCCCTTTAACGACGCGATCGCGACATCCCGAAAACTCAAGCCCGAAATCCCTGAGGTTGACGAAACGAGAACAGCGATCGCCGATGAAATCGAATTTGAATTCAGCTTGTCCCTTGAGTGAATGCAAATCCCGAAAGCCATGCTGGAAAAATGCCCCTCATGTGGTGCCGCCACACCGCCATCCCCAACTGGAGTCACCCATGCTTATCTAGCTGCCTCGCCAGGCTGCTGGGCGAGATATGGCGAAGTGCTGGCGCGGGAATATCCCAATGTTCAGTACTTTGCGGTTCACGCCATCACCGTCGATGCTTATGCCATGCAACATCCTGGAACCAAGAGTTCTCAGACCATTAACTCCGTTAATTTGCACCTGGCTAGCTTGTACGCTCACTATCAAAATCATGTTGAGATTAGCCAGTTATCGCAGCTTAAGCAGTATCTAATCCAGCATCAGGAGCAGTTTCGGTGGCTACCGCCGCCAGCCGATTTAGGCAAGATAACCATCAACGATATCTGGCAGGCGGAGACCCCTGGGCAACACCGTGAACTCGTTCTGCAATGGGGCAAAATCGTCCTTGACTGCTGGCGCGACTATCACAGCGATATGCAAGCGGTCTGTTCGTGAATCCGCTCTCGGGTCTAGGGGCTGTCATCATTTAGCGGTCAAACTCGGATGCTAGAAGCGGTTCAGCCCCTAGCTAAGTTTAAGGAGTGGGCACGGTAATGCTGATACCGCAGGCATTCTGGCTTTAATTGATGACGCGCCCTAGATGAAGATTCCCTAATTTTTCCGACGCTTTCCGCTGGTGCTCTGGGGGTGTCTGGGGCTAAATAGACAACAAGCGGCCCGCCTACAGTTCATCAAAAGAGCCGGGGACACCATGAACATCTTTCTTGAATATCTGCGTTATCTCTTAATCGCTTTGCTATTGCTCTGTATTCCGCTGGGTCTGGCAATCAGCGCTATTCGATTTGGGTTGCGGGGCGATCGCAATCTTGCCATTACCTTCGGAGTCGTGGCCGGGATTTTGAGTATTCCTATCGGGCGTTTTGCCGTTAGCACCCTCTTGATGCTTTTGTTTCTGGGCCCGCCGCCCAGTGAAGCTCAACTGATTGCCGACTTTGAGCAGCAAACTGGGGTCAGGTTACCGGCTAGCGCCAGAGTCACTTCATACCGAACCGCATACGACTTCTTTGGCGACTGGGGCGGCCTGCTCAAGGCCAAAATCCCCTGCCAGGAGATGCAGCTGCTCAGGCAGCCATCAGATTTTTGGTCTGATCAGAACATCCGCGTCGAAACGCTTTCCAGATCCAGGGGTTCAATGCTGAGGAATGTCTGGAGAAAATCAAGGTTTACGATTCCGTCTGGTTCCCATGTGGCAGTTATCCGCAGAGGGGAGTTTGATGCGGTTTATGCCGTCGAACCGACCCAATGCATCGTTCACTATCAGCGACTGTCAACATAAATTTATCAGCTTGCGTCGGTCATCCCTGGTTTGACCCACGACATAGAGCCTATTTGCTTCTATCGGAGGACTTTCCGAAAACTGGGGCGTTGTCTAACCGCTTCCCACCAGGATTTGAGTTGGGGCACAGGGCCGATGGCGGCTTCCCAGTCCGGCGTATTAGAGAGATAAAACATTACGGGCATCAGGTAAAAGTCGGCCAGCGTCGGCTCGGTTCCCAACAAATAAGGTGAGAAATTTGCCACATCGGCGATCGCCTTCAGTGCCGTTTGCGTCTTGGGCACCGCCGCTTCGATCGCTGCTATATCGCTTTCGCCGCCTTGCCGAGGCACCATCATGCGCTGAATGACAATCGTGCCAATTGCCGGCGCATAGAGATAGCTCGCCACAATCCCCATAATTTGCCGCATGCGCGCCTGAGTCATCAGGTCATGGGGAGTAAAGCCACTATCGTTGAGGGAGGCGTCGAGATATTCGGCGATCGCATTTGTTTCATACAAATACTGACCATCAACTGCCAAGGTCGGCACCTTGCCGAAAGGATTTTTGGCCAAGTAGTCGGGTACATTTTGCTCGCCTTTGAAAATATCGATCGACTCTAGCTCGTAGGGAGTGTCGGTTTCCTCGAAGATCATGCGAATCGTGCGAACGTAGGTGCTGAGGGTAGGGCCGTAGATAGTGAACTGTGCCATGACGTCGAGTCTGAAATTTTTCCGTCTATTGATAGACACTTCAACTTAGCTTGAAACCCGCCAGCGTGCCTGAAAGAATCGTGTCAACTGCCTGGCAATTTTGCCAACTCCGCTCTGCAATGCTATCCACTACCCACAAGCTGCTGTGTTGCTGAGGGATACAGAAATCGTTTGTCACCGTTGCCATGGCTATTCTATTTGACACGGTATGGCTCACCCGCTTGCCGCTTCTTCAAGCTGCCGTTCACGATCGCCCTGAACCCGCCATAAAATTGGGAAGACTGGTAAACCAGGCGACGGTGGAACCAAGGAGGCGTATGAAACGATGGCTTAAGCGGGGCAGTCTAATCGTTGCGATCGCAGCGGGTCTAATCGCTCTAGGCGGCTGGCGATCGCGCCCGGTTCACAGTGCCGACTATCTGCAAATTCGGCTGGGCTTCTTTAGCGTGTCGGTTGCCATTAATGATCTGCAGACCTTCGCGGAAACCGGAGCCGCCCCCGACGAACTCGAAACCTATCTGCGGTACCTGCCGCCCGGCGGTCGAGAGCAATTCCGAGAAGCGCTCAATCGCCAGTTTCAAGTCAGCCCGGTCGCGGTTTCACAGGTCACGTACTCCAACATTGGTACCGACTTTCTCACTCGCCTAGGCAACATCATTCAAACGCCGTCGGGCTTGAATGGTCAAAAAGCGATCCGCGCGGCGCTAATTGTGTCAGCAGCCGATCCCGAAGGATTTTCTGCCCTGAGTTTTTTACAGAACTTTCCCACTGTTGGCATTCATATTGACGGAAGACGGCTGCTGACCCTACAGCAGGAAGTGTCATCCTACTTCAGCTATCGTGATGCCGCGCTAACGGCGATCGCCACTCAATCGGCAGCCGAAGTAGCAGCGGCTGATGCCATCAGCTGGGAAACCGTGCCTGATCTGCGCAATTACGGCGAAGTCCGGTTTACTAAAACGGTTTTGCAACTGAGCAACCAGTTTCCTGACATTCCCGCAGGACAATCACGGGAATTTACCGTCGATTTATATTTGCCAGAGGGGCGATTAACACCAACCCAGTTAGTCATTATTTCCCACGGCCTCGGCTCCAATTCCCAGGAATTTGCCCAAATGGCCGAGCATTTAGCGTCCTACGGATTTGCGGTTGCCGTCCCCGAACATCCCGGCAGCAACACGAATTATCAGCAGGAACTGCTGGCCAATCTGGCTTACACCGGTCTTGATCCCTATGAGTTTATTTATCGACCTTGGGATATCAAAACGATTTTGAATACTTTAGCTGCCGATTCAATCTACGCGCAGCAGCTTGATTTGGAAAACGTTGGCGTTATCGGTCACTCGTTTGGCGGCTACACGGCGCTGGCGCTGGCGGGAGCACCGCTCAACCAGGACTTTATTCAAGCCACCTGCGAGCCAATGCAGTATGTTCTAAATCTTTCGACCCTGCTGCAGTGTCGCGCGGCGCTGCTGCCCCCGGCGGACTATGGGCTGGCTGACGATCGCGTGAGTGCCATTATGGCGTACAGTCCGGTAACTAGCGTGCTGCTGGGTCCCGAAAATTTGGCTCAGATCCAAAAGCCGGTCATGATAGTTACCGGGTCCAGCGACTTTGTGGCCCCGGCCGTGCCCGAGCAGATCCATCCCTTCGTTTGGTTGGAAACTCCGCATAAGCATTTGGCGGCCTTCATTCCGGCCAGTCACGTATCCATTAACGGTGAGGTCGACTTTGGCGATCAGGTCGATATTTCACCGCGAGTAGCGTCGCTTTTGACTGGGCCCGATCCCCAACTCAGCAGCAACTACGCCCAGGCACTGAACACAGCTTTTATGGGCTTTTATCTAAGCGATCGCCCTAACTACCAAGCGTTCCTTGGAGCCGTCTATGCGGAGCAATACCTCAGTGAGGAACCAGTTCAGCTTAGGGTGATTAGCGCGCTGACGGCGGCGCAGCTCATCGAAGCTTACGGCGATGAACCCCCGATCGCGATTTATCCCGATTCCGATGGCATCCGCTCGGAAAACGAGTAACGAGCCTGATGGTTGGTATTGGCATTTTGCGCTTTACTCTGGGGCAGTGATGCGATCGCATCGGCCAAAAGACCAAGCAACCAACATTCGACTGTTAGCTTGTCGTAGCCATATAGGCATCTAGCTCTTCGGTCAGTTTCTGCTTAGCCTCCAAGGGCAAAAAAGAGGCTTTGAAGGCATTCTTTGAAAGTTGGTAGAGATTCGTTTTGGTGAGTTCCAAGGCTGATGCTGCCGCCTTAAAGTTTTCGGTAATGTAGCCACCAAAATAGGACGGATCGTCAGAATTAACTGTGACGCATAGTCCTTGGTCGAGCAACTCCTTGAGGTTGTGTTCAGTCATTGAGTCGAATACTTTTAGCTCGACATTAGAAAGGGGACAAACGGTTAAAGGTATCTGTTTTTCATTTAGGTACTGCAGTAAATTGGGATCTTCCATACTGCGAACGCCGTGATCGATGCGAGCAACGTCTAATAAGTTAATTGCTTCCCAAATGTATTCTGGCGGTCCTTCCTCACCCGCGTGAGCCACCGTCAAAAACCCTTCAGAGCGAGCCATTTCAAACACGTCCTGAAACTTTGAGGGAGGATTGCTCTGTTCAGCAGAATCCAAGCCTACGGCCACAATCGTGTCTTTATAGGGAAGCGCCGTTTTCAGAGTTTCGACGGCTGCTTCAGCACTGAGATCCCTTAAGAATGAGAGAATCAGTTGAAAAGAAATATCGAACTTTGATTGCGCGTCCACTAAGGCTTGATAAATGCCCTGATAAACTATTTCAAAGGGGATGCCGCGTTGCGTATGAGCCTGCGGGTCGAAGAAAATTTCTGTATGCTTAACGTTCTGACTGGCCGCTTTTTCCATGTAAGCCCAGGTCAATTCATAATAGTCCTGTTCTGTCTTGAGTACTTGCGAACCTTGATAATAGAGATCTAAAAAAGATTGCAAATCCTCAAAATTGTAGGCATTTTGAATTTCTTCAACGGAGTCGTAAGGCAGTTCAATCTGGTTTCGTTGGGCGAGGGCAAACATCATTTCCGGCTCCAACGTTCCTTCGATGTGCAGGTGTAGTTCTGCTTTGGGCAGTCCTTGAATAAATTTATCCATTTTAGGCTCCAATTCCTAAGGCGAGAAACACAAATCTGAGCAGAAATATCGCTGCCAAAATCCAGACAGCGATGCCGATTTCATGGGCTTTTCCTTGAAATGCCTTTAAGAGGGGATAACTGATAAAGCCGACAGCCAACCCTTCAGCAATGGAAAAGCTCAAGGGAATGAATACGACAGTCAAGAAAGCTGGAATAGATTCAGCCGGATCGCTCCAGTCAATCTGGGTGATGCTGCCCATCATTAAAACGCCCACAATCAGCAAAGCAGACGCTGTGGCAAACGGTGGAATTGCCGATAGTAGTGGGGTGAAGAAGATGGCTAGCGCAAACAAAATTGCAGCAACGACGGCAGTAAAACCGCTGCGCCCGCCTTCAGAAACCCCTGACGCCGACTCGATGTAAGTGGCCACGGTAGACGTGCCCAAGGCCGCCCCCACCGTAGTTCCCACGGCATCCGCCATAAACGCCTGACTCGCTTTGGGCAGTTCACCCTGCTCATTCATAAAGCCAGCCTTGACCCCTACTCCCGTTAGCGTTCCAACGGTGTCAAAAGTATCGACGAATAAAAAGACAAACAGAATCGCCAATAAATTCGCAATGTTGTTTTCAAATAGCTGCGCCAATCCAACAAACGCTTGACCAGCGATGTTGGTAGGGAAAGACGGCAGCCCGACGATGCCCTCTGGCCAGGGGGCGATGCCTAAAATCCAGCCTAATAATGCGGTCGCTAAAATGCCGATCAGCAGGGCTCCTTTCACCCGTCTAGCCATGAAAGCGGAGGTAATTAGAATGCCAACGATCGCCATAACTGTATTGGCTTGACCGAGGTTGCCGAGGGTTGTCGTCGTTGATTCGTCCGTCACAATCAGGCCGGAGTTGCTGGTCAGCGCAATGTAGGCAATAAAAACGCCAATGCCAGCGGCAGTGGCGTGCTTGAGACAGTCAGGAATCGCTGCCACAATGCGACTTCGCACTTTTGAGAGCGATAAGGCGATGAAAATGAGTCCTTCCACAAACACCGCCGCTAACGCCACTCGCCAGTCGATGCCCAAACCTAAAACGACCGAAAAGGCGAAGTAGGCATTAACGCCCATGCCCGGTGCCAGCGCGAACGGATACTTGGCGTAAAGCCCCATAATCAGCGTCGCGATCGCGGCAGAAATAGCAGTCGCAAACACTAATTCCCCAAACAAATCTCCCGATTCTTCCAGAAAAATTGCATTGGAGAGAATGTTTGGATTGACGGCAAGAATATAGGCCATCGTCACGAAAGTTGTCACTCCGGCAAGAATTTCTGTTCGGAGATTGGTTTGCAGCTCAGAAAAATTAAAAAAACCCGCCAATCCGGTTTCACCGGCAGATGAACTGGAAGTAATAGACTCCTGGGTCGGAGTTGATGACTGATTCCGACTCATTTTTACCTCATTGTTTAAATTTAGTTTTTATCTTTAACATTGATTTTTTGAGGATTCTGAAACATAAGATACATTATTAAAACTATCTGAAAATAGCCTGGAAGCGGCTGAAAAGAATAAAACTTTCTAAGGATATTGCTATTAAATTTACTCTATTTAGAAGATAAGTCGACGGTTATAATCCCTGGCTTTAAACAGCTTTTCTCCTTAAACAGCATTAAATCAAACGAAATATGGCTGATTTCATAAAAGCTCAGCTTATTATAGCCATCAAATATAGCTACATAAATTGCCGCCAAAGAAATCAGAAAAGTACTTCGGCGGGAATGGGAATATTGAAGCTGGAAGTCAGCCCTAAAGGCATAAATTTTAAACAATAAAATTATCTCTAAAGATAGATGACGGCCTTTTAGTATTTTTTAATACGATTTCTTGCGGTCATGCTTGATAATTTTGCTTGGAATACGGGAATGACGCTTGACCTAGCTGATTTGAATAGTTATTTTTTACTTTTATTTGACAGCTACGGTTGGTAGGTTACGGATTTAAATGTGTAATTTCTGTTTTTAATATCCTAGGAAGAATTGGCCGATTACGGCATTGTTGACTGTTGTTAACTCTGGATTTGATGGGAGCTAATGCTAGAAGAAGGCTATGGATTTACATGCTGTAGAAAGTTATTTGCAACCCCGGTCTTTCCAGGAGATCGATTGGCAGTCTGGGTATGTTCTGCTGGCGGGGGGGACTTGGCTTTTCAATGAACCACAGCCGCAAATCGACACCCTGGTTGACATGCAGCAGTTGGGCTGGACTGAGCTGGATGTTTCCGAGCCGGGTTTAGCGATTGGCGCTATGTGTCTGCAAAGTACGCTTTTAGCGTTTTCGTTTCCCCGCGAGTGGACCGCAGCGGCGGCGCTTAAAGCTGCCGTGCAGGAGCTGGCATCCTTTAAGGTGTCAAACGGGGCAACTGTCGGCGGCAATATCTGTTTAGCATTGAGCGCCAGTACGTTTGCTCCGGTGATGATCGCCCTCGATGCCAGCTACGAAATTTGGCCGATTCAGGGAACGCCTTATTGGGTTAAAGCATTGGATTTTCAGCTCGCCCCCCAAAAAACCATTCTCCAGCCGGGAGCAGCGCTAAGAAAGATCTGGATTGCGGCGGAGAATCTCAGGGGCTGGCAAACGCGCTTCAAGCGCATGGCAGTAGCGACAGCGGGGTATGCGATCGCCACTGTGGTGGCGGCCTACAACGAAGCAACTCAGCACGTTCGGTTCGGTATTGCCGGCAGTGTCATAGCCCCTCGTCTAGTGGAGATCACGTCGCAATTGACCGATGCCGAACTGGCCACGGCGCTGGCGGACCAGGTATCCGAACAGGACTACTTGGATGATGAACGGGCCAGTCGTAGCTATCGCCGGCATATCACCCTAGTGCTCATGCAGCGGGCACTAACTGACCTGATAACGGCTACTCATACGCCGCAAAGGCTGTAATCGTATTGATGCTCAGTCCCAAAAAGATTGGCTCTGAACCCTGACAGCCCCACAGTCTCGACTCTTTTCCTGCTCGCCTCTGCAGCCTTGTCTTTCTACCGCTACGGATTTGCCGTGCGACTTACTTTTATTTCACTTGTCTCGCCATCAAGCTTGAAAACCTACCCTCTCAAATCGATATCCCATGCCCTCAGATCTCAATCTCAAGGTTAACCATCAAGACCACATGACCAGCTGCGCTCCTGGCATGAGTTTGCTCAGCCTGCTCCGAGACCTGGGCTACAAAGGAGTGCATCGGGTTTGCGAATCAGGGGATTGCGGAGCCTGTACGGTCTGGCTGGAAGACCAGCCCGTGCACAGCTGCATTACGCCAGCTTGCCGCACCGATGGGCAGCAAATCACGACTATCGAAGGCCTGGCCACCGACGGCCTCACTCCCATTCAGGCAGCCTTTTTGGACCAACAAGGATTTCAGTGCGGCTACTGCACCCCCGGCATGATTATGTCAGCGGCGAAGCTGGACTACGCATCAGAAGCGGAGCTGCGGGGAGAACTGGAGGGCAATCTGTGTCGCTGCACCGGCTATCAGTCCATTATCGACAGTGTTTTGCAGAGCGCTGGCGAGGCTGGGTGCAATGCCGTTCAGCGGGTGCAGCTCACCGAGGTCGCAGGGCAAGTTGGCAAAAGTGTTTGCAAACAGGACGGCCCCGACATCATTACTGGCCAACCCATTTACACCGCTGATTGGGCGCCACCGGGGCTACTCCACCTTAAGGTGGTGCGATCGCCCCATCCCCACGCTCGGATTCGGCATATCAACACACGGCCAGCCCAAGCCCTGGAAGGTGTACGGGCCGTTTTTACCCATGCTGACGTCCCGCGTCGCCCTTATACCACCGCTGGCCATGGCGCAGGAGCGCCCGATCCGTTAGATCATTATTTGCTTGATCACAAGGTACGGTTTATTGGCGATCGCGTTGCGGCAGTGGTAGCCGATACTGAAGCGATCGCCGTCCGGGCGTGTCGCCTCATCGAGGTGGACTACGAAATCTTGCCCCACGTCATTGATCCAGAAGCGGCCATGACGGGAGACGTGGTAATCCACGATGAATCCGAGTCGCGCCAAATCAAGGATGCATCTCGCAATATTGCAGGCGAAGTGAGGCTGGCGAAAGGGGACCCCGAAGCTGGGTTTGCCGCCGCCGACCTTGTTGTTGAAAATACGTACACGGTTCCCGCCGTGCAGCATGTTCATTTAGAGCCTCACACTAGCATTAGTTGGCTTGATGAAGACGGTCTGCTGGTGGTTCGGTCCAGTACGCAAGTGCCGTTCCACTGCCAGCGTGTACTGTCAGAACTGTTCGACATTCCCCAAGACCAGCTAAGGGTTTACAAAGCCAACATCGGCGGCGGCTTTGGCAACAAACAAGAGATTCTTACTGAAGATCTATGTGCTCTCGCGACACTGCATCTCAAACAGCCCGTCCAGTGGCGATTGACCCGAGAGGAAGAATTTACGGCCACGAATAGCCGTCACGCCATGAAGATTCACCTCAAAACGGGCGTCAAGCAAGATGGCACAATTGTGGCCCAAACGATGGAAGCGATTTCCAATACGGGGGCCTACGGTAATCATGGAGAGACCGTTGTGTTCCTGACCGGCTGCTTTCCGCTCGGTTTATATCGCTGCGATCACCAGCGCTTCAAGGGCACAGCAGTTTACACCAACACGATGCCGGCAGGCGCTTTTCGAGGATATGGGGCCACCCAGGGCACTTTTGCCATGGAATCGCAACTGGACGAAATTGCCCATCAATTAAACCTCGATCCGCTCGCCTTACGCCAAAAGAACTTCATCACCGCCGACGATGAAATTTTGATCGGCAGAGACGAACATTTTCATATTATTGGCAGCTATGCCCTCAAGGAATGTATTGAGCAGGTGACCCAGGTCTTCTCTCAGCCCCAGCCGGCTTCAACCGAGCCGCATCTACGGCGGGGCATTGGCTATGCCGCCACCATGCAGGCCAGTGGTTTGGCCAAAATTCACACAGCCAGCGTCCATCTGGCGCTGCAGACCGACGGACGCTATCACCTGAAAACGGGAGCCGTGGATGTGGGCACGGGGTCAGATACGACCTTGCGACAAGTGGCGGCTCATGTGCTCAACACGACGGTCAACCAGATTGCTCTGACGGCTGCCGACACCCAACACACGCCTTTTGATGCCGGTTCCTATGCGTCAGCCACAATGTTTATTTCGGGCCAAGCGGTCAATTTGGCCGCGACTAAGCTGCGATCGCGACTCTTAGACTTGGCGGCGACTCACTTAGAGGTCGATCCTGAACAGCTAAAGCTGGTCAACCAGTTCGTGCAGAGCACCACCCACAAAATTAGCCTGCTAGAGCTGGCGCAGATCGCTCAGGATAGCGGTGCCTCCCTAACAGCAGACATTGAATATACGTCTGATCGGTCTTCATTAACCTTTGCCTTTATGGGCGTGGAAGTCGAGGTGGATGTCCAAACGGGGCGGATTCGCGTCCTGCGCTGTGCGGAAGCCGTTGATGTGGGTACCGCCATTAATCCCCGCATCTGTCACGGGCAGGCCACCGGCGGCATCATCATGGGGTTAGGGTACGCCCTAGCCGAAGAGCTGCGCATGGATGAGCGGGGCCAAATTTTGAATCCCAACCTTCGCACTTACCGGATCCCCGCAGCTAAGGATGCTCCTCCCATGGAAATCTTTTTAGTCGAAAAGGCCGATCCCTTTGGCCCCTTTGGTGCTAAAGGAATTGGAGAAATTGGCACAAACTGTACTGCCCCCGCGATCGCTAATGCGGTTGCCAATGCGACGGGGGTGCGGATGCGCCAGCTACCCATGACCGCTGAGCGCGTCTGGCAGGCGCTCTCAGACAGTGAACCCACTCAATAGCAACCATCGACCCAGCCGACCGAATACCATGACCAGCACCCCCGCTTTTTATCAGCAACTCCGAGACCGCTTAGACCAAGGGCCGGTAGTAGTTGCGACCATCATCAACACGACCGGATCAGCGCCGCGAGAAGTCGGGGCCAAGATGGCAATTGGCCCCGACGCCACGATTATCGGTACCATCGGCGGCGGCGCCGGTGAGGGCAAGGTGATGCAGCAAGCCTTGGCGCTATTGCAGCAGGGCGATCGTCAGTGGGTCGACATTGATTTAACCGGTGCAACTAATCGAGATATTCAAGGCATCTGCGGGGGCAAAGTGCGGGTATGGCTGCAGAAATGGAGCGGTCAAGCCGCGATCGCCCTGGTTGACCAAATTCTTCGGTGCTTTGCAACCGGCACTGTTAGCACGTTGGTCACTCCCCTCTCAGAAAAGCGGTTGCCTTATCTGCTGGTAAAGCCCATTCAAACCAAACAGCCTAATGGCCGTTCCGAGAGGTTGCGCGATCGCTCTCAACGCGACCCTGACAACTTTATTGAGATCATCGAACCGTCGCCTACTTTATTGATTGTCGGCGGCGGGCACGTGGCGGTGGCTCTGGCGCGCATTGCCCATTTGACCGGCTTTCAAATTGCGGTTTACGACGATCGCCCCGATTTTGTGACGCCTCAGCGATTTCCAGAGGCTCAGTTTCTATCAGCATCCATAACGGCTGTTTTAGAGCAGCTGGCTAGTTTTTCTCAGACATACATTGCTCTGGTGGCTCGCGGCTTTCAGCAAGATTTAGTGGCCCTGCAGGCGATTTTAGCCAGTCCCAATGCCTATCAATATATTGGAGCGATCGGCAGTCAAAAACGTATTCGAATGATTGATCGAGCATTGCGGCAGCGATCGGCTGCGATTGAAAAGTTGACGTCGTTTTATGGTCCTATTGGCTTAGATATTGGCGCTCTCACGCCGGAAGAAATTGCCATTAGCATTTGTGCTGAGCTGGTTAAAGTCCGACGCGGGGGCACGGGCCTGCCTCTTTCCCAGCGGATGCAGCTCAAGACGCCAAATCTAGCGATGCCCAAAGTTCACTTGTTGTCGGTCTAGATCCGTGATGTCTTCACTTCAGCATTTCGCCATTATTTTGGCTGCCGGCGCTTCTCAGCGCATGGGCACCTGCAAGACCGCTCTTCCTTGGCAGGGCAGCACTTTGCTACAGTACCAAGTGCAACAGTTCCTGATCGTCGGCGTGACTCCCATTATTGTGCTTGGCCCCCACAATCGGCAGCGGCAGCAAAATTGCCCGCCAGAGAGTCAAGTGGTGATTAATCCAACTCCCCAACGGGGCAAAACAAGTTCTATCCAAACTGGCCTGCAGGCTTTACCTTCACAGTGGCAAACCCTATTTATCTCGGCGGTCGATCAGCCTCGGTCAGCCTCGGTCTATCGCACCCTGTTGCAGTCCCACCAAGCCCGAGATGCACCCATGACGGCGCCCACATATCAAGGCAAACTCGGCCACCCGCTGGTGTTTTCCCAGCGGGTGCATTCAGCCTTAAAAACAATCGGCGAGGAAACATTAGGACTGCGCCAAATTATTCGAGAATTTTCCGCCAGTCTCAACCAGGTCGAGTTCACGACGCCCACGATCCTCATGGATCTCAATACTCCAGACAGTTACAAGGCCCTACAACAGTGAATTATGAATCGGAACTAGCAGTTTCAGAATCGCGATCGGCTTACCGTCAAGAAAATAGCAGGCCTTTTCTCTGGAGCAATCCCTTTGACCTTGAAACCCAGCTGTTCTCTGGACTTAAATATCAGCATTCAATATGGCGGTATTGGTAATCGCCCAACGGCATAGCAGATCGTAATTCTGCACGGCATATCACGTATGAAAACCTTAGCCAAAGGATGAAACAAAGTGTACAGGCTCAAAGCAGTTGTTATCGGTGCCGGGATGGCCGGACTAGCAATAGGAATATCGCTGCGCCAGGCGGGATATGAAGTCGAAATCTATGAAAAAACCTCAAAAATTCGTCCTGCAGGGGCCGGAATTTCTTTATGGTCCAACGGTATCAAGGTGCTCAATCGATTAGGACTGGGGAAGGAAGTTGCGGCGATTGGCGGCCAAATGAACCGTATGGAATATCGAACTCACCAGGATGAGTTACTCAACCACATCGACTTAATCCCCCTGATTAACGAAGTGGGACAACGGCCCTATCCGGTTTCTCGCACTGACCTACAGGAAATCATGCTGGCAGCCTTTGGCTCCGAGCAAGTGCATTTGAATATGCGCTGCGTTGGCGTTAAGCAAGACGAGCACAGTGCAACGGCCATTTTTGAAGATGGGAGTATGGCGACCGGCGATGTTGTCATTGGGGCCGATGGGATTCATTCTGAAATCCGGAGCTATGTTGCCGGAGAAACGCACACCCGTTATGCCGACTACGTTAACTGGAACGGTTTAGTCGCGGTTGATGACGATCTGCCGGCTCATGACAGTTGGGTCATTTATGTAGGGGAAGGGAAGCGCGCCTCAATGATGCCGGTGGGGGGCGATCGCTTCTACTTCTTTTTTGGCTGTCCCAAACCGCCGGGAACCACGACAGCACCAAAAGACATTCCCGCCGAATTAGCAGACATCTTTGCGGGATGGGCCGAGCCAGTTCAGCACTTGATTAAAAAACTTGACCCCGAGCAGGTGAATCGCTTAGAAATCAGCGATCTCGATCCCCTGCCTCAACTGGCTAAAGGGAGAGTTGTTCTCGTGGGAGATTCCGCCCATGCTTCAACTCCAACGCTGGGCCAGGGAGGCTGTCAGGCCATGGAAGATGCGGAAGTACTGTGCCGATATCTAGTCACGACGAACATTAGCGTGGCAGATGCCCTTAAGCGATATGAAGCTGAACGCAAAGAGCGGGTTGCGGAACTGGTGCTGAAAGCCCGCAAACGCACAGACAAGATTTACAACAAGGTGCCTGAAGAAACCCAGGCGTGGTATGAGCAGCTCAAATATGAAGCCCCACACGAGGTAACGGATGCCATTGCTGGAGTTATTTTGGGTGGACCTCTGCACTAAGGCTAAGTCTTAGTGCGTCCAGCCCTTTTCCGGCATTGTCTTCGCAAATGCTGGGCGATCGCATTCTGCTCAAAGCACTAACTTGATTTACTTCTATAGGTGATTCCAGTTAAAAGGGAACCGGTATTGTCGGATTATCACCTAGCGCTCTCTCGACTGATTAGGCTAAAGCACTGCATCCAAGCGATCGGCATAGCCGGTCATTTCCACGTAACCCTTGGCAGTTACAGGTTGCCCCGCCACTGCTCCCTCGAAGCCCACAGCGCCTTCCCAATAAACGGTTGAGGAAAGATTCAGTTCCTGGTTCGCCATCAGCGATTTACCGTCCAAAACCAAGCTCAGTTTCGGAATTTCAATATGCCACTGGGCGGGATAAGCGGCCTTGCTGTTGGGGCTGCGCCAAGTATCGAGAACGTCGATTTGCCAGTCGGTAACCGGAAGCGATTGGGTTTCACCCGTGGCGCTGATGTAAGTGCCGCTAGAGACATCGGTAATCTCGCCATTCTCGCGGCGTAAACCGTAAAGCATCAGCGCCGAACCATCGTCTAGCTGCAGCGAAAACCAGTCCCAACCGACTGTGCCGGGACTCAGCGCACTGGTGGAAAATTCGTGATCTTTCCAGGTCAGTCCCGTTACGTTAAAAGTCTCGTCGGCGACGGTAATCGTCCCCTCGCTCTGCTGCTGAACAATGGAGTAGTAGTAGGAAGCATTGCCCGGTTCCGGCCCCTTTTGGCTGTAGCCGCGATCGCCCTGCAGCACGGGCGGTAGCGTTTCATGCAAGGTTAAGTTCAGCGCCACATCGTCAGCTTCGGCCACTAATTGCACTTTGCCAGGCTCAATTTCCGTGGCTGACCAGTTTTCTAGCCACACCCGATAGGGCGCGGCTTGGGCGCCCGAAAGCTCCGCCGACTGCCGACTAAAGCGCTCGTGGGGGTAAAAGTCTTGATTAGCAATATCGCTGATGGTGAAGTGAGAAAAGTAGATCTGGTTGGAGCGCCAGTCCGAAGCATTGGTTACTGCCGCCGTTTCTGGCGTTAGCGCCCGACGAAAGAACGTAAGCTGATACCCAAATTCTCGCCCCGAGTCGGTGGCCAGATTGCCGGTGTAGTACCACCATTCGGTTTGATAACCATTGTGCGGTCCCAAATCTTGAGGAAATTCTAGCGGTTTTGGCGCGGTTGCCTGTAGAAAATCACCAGCGGTAGGCGTACTTTGGCTAGTCAGCCACTGCACCGACGCCTGGCCGCTGTTGGTAATGCCCGGTCGCGGCCACAGAGCAACTGTCAAGGCCAAGCCAACGGCAACCATGATTAAAGAAAGTCGTCTGAATGCTTTCATATTTCCAGTTTTCTACTCCTCTCGGATGGCCGTTGCCACCACCATTTCGCTGAGTCGCCAAGCCGGATAAACTCCCGCCAGCAGCGCCGCAATGACTGCCACGGCCCCGGCCTGCCAAAAATAGCTGGGCTGAATCTGCATCTGCAGCGTCCAACCAAACGATCGCACATTAATCACATAAATCAGAATCCAGGCCAGCACATAACCCAGCGGCATCGCAAATAGTCCCGCCAAGCTGCCCATGATGCCGGTTTCCAGCAGCGTTAGCTGCCACATTTGTCGGGGCGTCATGCCGTTAGCTCGCAGAATCCCCAGTTCCCGCGTGCGTTCTAGCTGCAGGCTCATCAGCGCACTGAGAACACCGATAAAAGCCACGACCACGGCTAGCAGCCGTAACGCACCAGTAATCGCAAAGGTGCGATCGAAGATTTCTAACGACCCCTGACGCAGATTGCGGTTCGACTGCGCCACTAAATCTTGGCGGCCCTTAAACGTTTCCCGCAGATGGGCGACAACGCTATCAACATCGACATCCGGCTTCACAAACAGCCCCAGGGAGGCAATGCTGGAGTCCTGCCAAGCTGCCAAGTAAAGGTCATCGTCAAGCAAAATGGTGCCGCGATCAGAAGAATAGTCATAAAACACCGCCAGCACCGGAAAGGTCATGGGACCCTGGGGCGATTCTAGGGTAACCGTTTTGGGGAAATCGGACACGCCAGCTCGCAGCAATAGCGCTTCGGAAATAATGACGCCCTCACCGGCATCCAACTGCGGCCAGGGATCTTTGACGGCATCGCGAATCCAGGCATAGGGACGCTGACCGTCAGACACGTCGCCATCGGCGGAAATGAGTTTAGCCGACCGCTGTACCGCCATCTCTTTCGCGGCTTCCGCTTCCCGGTTAAAAGCCAGCACTTCCACGTCGGTGTCATTGTAGGTGACGATGTGGTCAATTTCGGGCCAGGTGTAGGCCTCAGCCACCACGCTGGGGTCGACGCTGCCAAGGACCCGGTTTGCTGTCGTGCTGGGGGGCGTCACGTAAATATCGGCCTGGAGGGTCTGGTCGAGCCACTGCACTACTGTGGTGCGGAACGAACCAACCATAACGGAAACGCCAACAATTACTGAAACGGCCACCATCAGCGAGGCGATCGCAATGGAGGTACGGCTCAGCGATCGCGAAATATCCCGAGGAGCCATCTTACCCAGGATGCCCACCAAAGCATTGAGCAGCGGCGAAAGTCCCTGCATCAGCCCCGCCGTCAGCGGCGGCGTCAGCAGCGCCGCCGCCAACAAGATGGCGAATAGCCCGCCAAAGGCAATTACCAAGCCCCCGTTTTTGATCGCTAATAGCCCCACCCCGCCAATGGTAAACAAACCCCACGCCAGCACCAGCCAGGGCAGAATTTGCTGCACTTTGCCCTCTAAAGTAGAGCGCTTAAGGCTGCTATTGGGGGAGGTGCGCATGGCTTCAATGGCGGGAATCAGGGAGGCCAATAAAGCGGCAAAAATCCCAATCGCCAGGCCTTTAACCAAAGTGGCGCTGCTCAAGCTGATGTCGCGGACGTAAACCACAAAATAAAAGTCATTGATCGTTTGGGTAATCAGCCCCACAATGCTGCGACCCAGGACGACGCCCAGTCCCAACCCCAATAGTGAGCCGACAATGCTCAACACCAGCGACTCGCCCAAAATCAATTGGAATAGCTGCCCCTGGGTAACGCCCAAGCAGCGCAGCGTGCCAAACAGCGATCGCCGCTGAATCACGCTAAAAGTGACGGTGTTGTAAATCAAAAACATGCCGACTACTAGCGCTAGCAAACTCAGGGCCGTGAGGTTGAGCTCAAAGGCCGCCGTCATTTGCTGCACCGCATTTTTCTGCGCCTGAGCCGTAATCAGCTTGACGTCTGCCGGCAAGCGGGCACGAATGCGGTCTAAATCAGCCTCGTCATCGGCAATCAGGTCAATATGACTCAGACGCCCCTGCATACCCAGCACTTCCTGAGCCGAGGCAATATCGGTAAACAGTACGTTGCTGAGAGCATCGCGAGTCAGCGCGTTTGCCGGCTGCAACAGACCCACAATCTGCGCCTGTAGAGGCTGTCCGGCTAGGGTCAGGGTTAGGCGATCGCCCACCTGAATCCCGTATTGAGCCGCTGTGTCCTGAGCCAAAATCACCGTATCCGGCTCGGTCAAAAACGCCGTCAGCGCTTCTACGCCTTGGTTGGCATCACCATCCGCATCGCCGCTGAGATAGCTGCGAAAGGGCGCTTCAGCAAAAAAGTCTACGCCCACGAGACGCATGGGCTGACGGTCTAAATCTTCGGCTACTACATAGCCTTCCACAATGGGTGCCGACTGGGTGTAGCCCAAGTTAGTGCGCAGGTCGCGGTAAAGGGATTCCTCAATGCCAATGGGGGAAATGGCTTCGATGCGATGGGTAGTGCGCCCGGTGATCGCATCTGTGGACAGCTCGAAGGCCCGCTGCGCTGATCCATTGGCTAGGTCGATGGACACCATCATGGCGACCCCAATGGCAATGCCCAATATAAAGAGAACATATTGGAAGGGTCGCCGTCGCACTCGTCGCCAGGCCAACCGCCACAGCGGCGCATTGTCAATGGGAGGAATCGACGCTTGAGGAGCTTGAGGAGCCGTCATTAAGCCGCAGCCTCCGTCAAATTTTGCCGCTTCAATTCTGCAGAGGCTTCTTCTAAATGGCCCTCATGAACCCGCAATACTCGATCGGCATAGGCAGCAATATTGGGATTGTGTGTCGCCATAATCAGGGTTTTGTTGGCGTTGCGGGTGAGGTCCAGCAGCAGCTTCAGCACCGTTTCGCCGGTCTCTTCATCCAAGTTGCCGGTGGGTTCGTCAGCTAAAATCAGGCGCGGCTCGTGAACCAAGGCGCGGGCGATCGCCACTCGCTGCTGCTGACCGCCCGAAAGTTTGTCAGGAAAGGCATCAGCGCGATCGCCCAAGCCGACTTGGGTGAGCAGGGCTCGCCCCCGCGTCTCCACGTCTTTGGGAGCACTGCCGGCTAATTCCTGGGGTAATGTGACGTTCTCCAACACCGTTAGGGTGGGAATTAAGTTGAAAAATTGAAAGATAATGCCGATTTGATCGCGGCGAAACAGGGTACAGGCCCGTTCATTCAATTCAGTAATCGGCACTCCATCGATAAGCACCGTACCCGTGGTTGGACGTTCGATACCGCTGATGAGGTTAAGCAATGTGCTCTTGCCGCTGCCGCTTTGACCCAGCAGCGCAATAAACTGCCCTTCATCAAAGGCGGTGGATAAATTACTCAGCACCTGTCGCTGGGTGGTGCCTTCAGCAAAACCTTTGCTTAACTGCCGCAGCTCAATAAATCCTTCGGCAGGCTGCCGAAACTGTTGCCAGTCCCCTGTCGACGGCTGCAGCCACTGCTTAACTCGGGCAATGAGCGGTTGCTTGGAGTCCATCATGCCCCATTTTTCATTAAGTTTCTTTACAGAGATTAACACAATGAGTCTGGCGGGCGATCGCTCCGCCTTAATTAGCCGCGAGTTTCGATGCTCGAACCGCAGTTAGCAACCGGTATTGCGATTGTGGCCAGACGACAAGCATTTGGTTGACCGCGGACAGCGATGCAGCACTCTAGGGTTGAACCGAACTGGCTAGAGCCATATGCCAGGAACTTCGTGGAGCAGGCATTATCAAGTTCGTCTCGGAAGCGTACGAGTAGAAGCTGTCGCGCTGACTGCCAAAACGTTGACTGGCAAACTCAAGACAACCTCTCAGTTGCCGAAGAAATATTGGGTAAAAAATAAGTTACCCCCCATCCTTTACGGTGGGGGGTAGGTTTTTATATGGCTTTCGTATATGAATCAAGATTAGCTTCGCAAAAACCGCGTTGGGTTAATCTCCTGTAAATTCACCGGCAAAGTATATAAAGCTTTCAGCAAGCTATTTTTACGGTTTCACCGTAATCGAAGCAATAGCCACTCTTCTGATAGAACAGCTTACAGTTTTCTGTAGAGAGATAGCTTCAGGCTTTAAAGTGCTCTCTGACCAGCAGTCTTAGGGCCAAAGCTGCACATTTGAAGCCACCAACGAGGGGACTTTCAAACGCCAAATAAATACCCCCCTAAGCCTCACTAGGAAGCTTAAGGGGGGCTTTCTTATAAGTGGTTACCCATATATGGCAAGCATAGTAAAAGCTTCATATCGTCAGGTAAACCTTCCGCAAAATTACGGACTTATTTGATAAAGATTTCAAAAAGTCGTCCGTGTGCAATGCTGACAACGGCAAGCAAGTTTATGAAGACACACAAGATCGGGCCGCCACAACACAATCAGCGATCGCTGCAGTGGTCTTCAGCGCCTGGGGATCAAAATGGGTACGACTCACTTGAAAACCGCGATCGCGGAGCACCTGCATCAGCCGGTCTCGATTGGGAATATCCAGGCGCCCGTGTCGGCCAATTTCGGCCAAGGTGAAGTAATAGGGCGGCAGGGAGGCTTCAGCTTGCATCAGCGTCAGCAGTTTGATCGATTCTGACCAACGCCAGCTTTTTGCTAAGTCGATCATGCTGTCTAGAAAGGGCCGATCGTGGAGTTCCCCGAGCCACAGGGGGCCGCTGATGACCAGCGGCTGCGGTGACTTTTGCGAAGATAAACCAGCATGGGTACACAGCGATCGCCCCAGTTGTCGCCAGTTCAATGTCTGGTAATGGCCGCAGTGATGGCAATAGCCAATGAAGCCATACTGCTCAGCGGGCCAAGGCGTGCCCGCGGTCAATCGCAAAAGGACGCGATGAACATGGCCGTTATAGTAAGAAAAGACGGGACGAATGGCAAAGCCTCGGGCGGCAGCCTGCTGCAGGGCACTGCCAATTAGGAGACGGGCTCCCTGCTCGTGGCTGGCGGGATGCGATCGCGCATAGGCACCGTAAAGCTGCACGCTCTTTTGCGGATTGTGGCCTCCAGTGGTGCGGGTGTCGGTGCTGGTGACATAGAGCAGTCCCCCTAGTCGCGTAGCCCACAATCCGGTAGCGAGATAGGGCGCTCCACCGCCAAAGCTGTCGATATCCACCACATCATAAAAGTCGCGCTGCTGATAGCAGCAAAAGAAAATTTCGTTGGCGTCTTGGTGGGTAAGGCGAAACTGATGGGGACTAAGGCTATGGCTCAAGTTTTGGCTAATCAAGTCGTGCAAATCGGGATTGCCTTCGTTGGCCCAAACCATATCAGCCTTAGCTTCCAGGGCGTAGCGCAGCGATCGCACCCCGCAGCCCGACATGGCATCAAGCACTCTTAGCTGACCGTGTTGCTGCTGTTCAATGGCGGCAGCTAGTACTGCTAAATCGCGTCCCTGTTGACTTTGGGGACGATAAAAAGCATCTCCTACCTGAAAACGGGCTTGTCCTTCCTGCTGCCAACCGGAGGAATTCTCCGGCTTCATGAGCGAGCGTCGAGCGCTTGGGCGATCGCGGCTTCCAACTGCGACTGCGGTAAATCCGTGATTACAAATACCTCTTGAGCGGACTTGCCTTTGCGAGCAATCAGTTTATAACCGCCGCGAATCGGTACCGATACCTTCAGCCGCAGACGCGGCGCATGACTGCGCACCGTTGAAAGTCTAGCCGGAGTCACCGTTTGAATCGCCGATGCTCGCACCAGCAAATCTTCCAGCACCGGAATCAGACCGGGAATATGAGTTGAATGGTTCCAGACTAAACGGCCCGATGCCGGCTTTGCCACGATGATTCTCAGTTGGTGATTCTAGATTGTAGGCGATCGCCCCGTCTATGCCTTCTCTAGCGGCGCCATCGTTAACCCCGCCCGACTTAGCTGACTGTGATACAGTTCGGCCTGCTCCAGCGGTCCCACCCACACAGTCGCCTGCCCCTCATGGTGAATCTTATTCGTCAACTCCCAAGCCTGGTCGCTGCTCATGCCGGGAATGTATTTTGTCAAGCACTTGGCAACGTGCTGAAAGGTATTAAAGTCATCGTTCAACACAATGATTTTGTAGTTGGGATAAGGCTCACGAACTACCTGACGAGTCTTTTCCGGAGCCACCGTCGGAGATGCTGTCGCGCGGATATTCGCTGAAACAGAGACTGTCATTGCAACACAAATGGAATAGGTCACTACCAGATTTTCGTTAGTCCGAGGGCGCATCATCAGTTGATGCTGGCAACCTTGTGGAACAAACATGGCCGCGCCCGCATTGCAAAATTAGCAGAAAACTGCCTCTCTCTGCGTGTGAGGGAATAACGATTAAATGATGCCAGTCCTTAGTGTATCGAATTCTTGATTGGCACCCCAATCAATGCTTAAAATCCCTGGCAAAATATTTTGGCTCAATAGCTGTTTTGAGGAGTTGGGATGAGCGATGGGACGAGGGTAGCTTGCTAGGATCCTGTGTGAGACGAGTTATCCCTGCCCATGTTAACCCTGGCGCATCTCCTGGAAGAGGCCAAATGCTACGACACCGTCCGCCGCTTGCGGTGGCCTGATGGCCATATCAGCTGCCCTCACTGTCGCTCTCAAGCCGTGATTAAACGTGGCAAAGATGACAAGCATCCCCATCGTCAACGGTACACCTGCAAAGGCTGTGAGCATCAGTTTGATGATTTAACCGGCACCGTGTTTACAGGCCGCCATCAACCGTTGCGAGTGTGGATTGGTTGTCTGTATCTGATGGGCTTGAATGTTTCGAATCAGCAGATTGCTCAAGAGCTTGATTTGCACAAAGACGATGTCCACGCCATGACCACTCAATTGCGTCAGGCGATAGTTGAGAAGAAACCCGAGGTGCAGCTTTCGGGGACAGTGGAGTGTGATGAGGTTTATGTGACGGCGGGCCACAAAGGGCACCCGGAGGCGGTGAAAAAAAAGGGCGCTCCGGTCGCAGGCGGAAGCTCAAAGGGCTTCGGGGTCGAGGCACCCTTGCGACGGAAAAACCGCCGATTTTCGGGATGATTCAGCGCGGCGGTGACGTCGTGATTCACCTGCTGGAGAACGTGCAACAGACAACGATCGCACCGATTATCAAAGCCACGATTGTCTCCGGTACCCTGGTGAACACGGATGAGTACGTCATTTATGAACCGCTAGCAGCCTGGGGGTATGGTCACAAAACCGTTTGCCATAGTGCTGGTGAGTATGCCCGCGATGAAGATGGGGATGGCTTCTGCGAGGTGCATGTCAACACGATGGAAGGCTTTTGGTCACTGCTCCGCTCTTGGCTAAGGCCACATCGAGGGATTTCACAAGAGCATCTGCCGCTTTAT
>JBCCJU010000080.1:0-24971 GCA_039027715.1 Cyanobacteria bacterium P01_C01_bin.120 | reverse complement strand
CTTGCGGGGAATTGAGGGTGAATCTGTATTCCGTAGCGCTGACGAATACGCCTATGAATCGTTTCCGTCCCCTTGCGGGGAATTGAGGGTGAATCTCTTTACGGCGTCGCCGCGCTCAAAAGGCCCAGGGTTTTGCGGAAGTTTCCGTCCCCTTGCGGGGAATTGAGGGTGAATCTCGGTTCTTTGAGGCCGTTTCCTCGGCTGTCCGGTTTTGCGTGCCGTGTTTCCGTCCCCTTGCGGGGAATTGAGGGTGAATCCCTTCAATTTGGAGACCTTGTGGGCACTAGCTTACAGCAAACAAAACCACAGAGGTATGCAAAATTCTCAACAAACGCTGCTTTTTGGCAAAAGAACGCTGCGAGAAACCGCTGAAAGCTAGACGGAGTCATAAATCCACAAAGGTCATCGAAATCATGCAGTTTTCCAGGTTCAGCGCCAGTCCGTGGTTGGCTGTCTGGCTGCTCCAAGTTTATGGAGCAAACTTAGAAATGTCCACTCCCTTAACTAAAGGAAATATGCCGGCGGCGCTGGCTCCGGCAGGGCGCTGCCAATGGTGAGCGACTGCGCCAGAGCCCCCGCCCCAATCCAATAAAACCGCACGTTGTCCTCCTTCGGGTTAACCCGCCCCGTCACCATTTGATGCAGGCGGCGCATCTCTTCCAGCGTCAAAAAACATTCAAATACGCTCTCCTGCACTCGCCGCCCGTGCCCTTCCAAAAACTTGGCCAGGCGAGTGCGACGGCGATTATCGGCAATATCGTAAACCACTAGCGTCATCATAAAATTTACCTAGAAAATCAGGACAGAAGGCGGAGAAAAGGCAGAAGGCAGAGGAAAGGCAGAAGGCAGAGGCAGAAGGCGGGAAAGGCAGAAGGCAGAAGGCAGAAGGCAGAAGGGGTGCTGCTGATCATGTCGTACGGCGGAAGGGGGCGTACGTTGTATCGGTTTGCAGACACTGTTTATAGCGCCGCAACTGCAGCACGATCGCCTGTCGATAGGGCACCGCTTGGTTGCTGTCTGGATGTTGAATCTCGCTCATGATGCGCTTTTCAAACGCCTGCAAAAACCGCTTGCGTGATGAGTCAATGAGATAAACTCCGCCGGCCTCATTCGGTGGCGTGAAGTCTGCCGCTGAGAATACGTTTTGATTAATCAGCTGCAGAACCAGCGTATCGACAATGGGTGAGCGAAACTCTTCCATCAGGTCAAAGGCGAGTTGGGCCTCGGGGCGATCGCTGCGGTGCAGATTGCCCAAATAGGGATTGAGCCCTTCGACCCGCAGCAGGCTCAAAACGTTGTTGAACAGTAGCGTGTAGCCAAAGCTCAGCAGTGAATTGACTGGGTCAGTGGGCGGTCGGCGGGTGCGCTTGGTAAACGTAAAATCAGGATGTTTGATCAGCCGCCCCAGCCCCAAAAAGTAGCGAGTCGCGGCAGCGCCTTCATGGCCCCGCAACCGCTCTAAATTGTCCGCTGCGTGAGTGAGCTGCTGCACCGCCGACAAATCTTGACTAAGTCCGGCAGCAGCCCCCGCAACGATCGCCAGGCGACGGCGACGATTGAGCTTGAGCAAATGTTGGCGGGAGTTCTCAATTTTGCCGGCGACAATCGCCTTGGCCGTCTCCATTTGAAAGATGGGATCGGTAAACCGCTGATGCTGCGCCGTTTCGATGCGCTGGTGCTGGTGCTCGGCACTCCAAAGATGGCCCTTATAGCTGCCCGTTTGCGATAAAAAAACAACGGGAATCTGATGATGTAAACAGGAAGCGATGGCGGATGTGCTGAGGTGAATGTTGCCAAACAGACAAATGTGCTCAACCTCTTTAATCAATACTTCGACGTCGGCCTGGTCGGGCGGACGCACGATGAAGCGCCCGTGATCTTTGCGTAGTTGCGTCCCCTGCTGTGTGAGATATAGCAGTGACATGGTGTAACTCCGAGCAATGAACTGGATATAGCAAAAGGCAGAAGGCAGCTTGCCGTGAGCGGAGTCGAACGGAAGGCAGAAGGCAGCTTGCCGTGAGCGGAGTCGAACAGAAGGCAGAAGGCAGCTTGCCGTGAGCGGAGTCGAACGGAAGGCAGATGCTGCCACATAAAAGGGGTAGTAGTTTCGACTGTTCTGTCCAAACTGCGGCTTGCCATGCGTAGCCAAAGAGCGAAGAGCGAAGCCAGAAAAACGAAGAGAACATTCTTCGTGAAAATGGCAACAATCTAGACCGTCTTGACGATTCGTTCGCTGGCTAGCGTTGCGTCCAGCATGGCCGATAGATCCGTATAGTGACGTTCGAAAATTTACACGTTAAAACCGCCCTGATACGGATGTATGTGGGTTGGGTTGCGGAGATGAGGAGGTGGGGGAGAAAGGCAGAGGCAGAAGGCAGAAGGCAGAAGGCAGAAGGCAGAAAATAAGTTAGATGGTGGAGGTGAAAGCTGTGGCTGTTTTTGGATGAACGGGGTCTGTGTAGCTGCGGGAGTGGGGGCGTTTATCGATGAGTTTTTCAACGGCGTTTAGTCTTCGACGGCGGTGAAGAGGTCGGCGATCGCGAGGTCGAGGGTGGGCAGCTGGGGAGAGGTGAGGCGATGGCGATCGGTCAATACCTGGGCGTCACTATAGCGTCCTGCCTGCAAGGTAAACACCGATACGGTCTGTTCTTGAGGATTGACAATCCAGTATTCGGGAATGCCCAAGTCTTCGTACTGGGTACGTTTGGCGACATAGTCGCGATTGCGCTGAATTTCGCCAGGGCTGACAATTTCGACTACCAACAGCGGCGGCGGCATGGTCAAGCGAATGGTGTTGCGACGCTTGAGTAGGGCAACGTGCGCTTCGCGAATCACGGTCAAATCGGGGTAGCGGTTTCGGGGCTCGCCCCGCACCTCTAATTCTAGATTATGGGCGCGAACTCGCTGGTAGCCAACGATAGGCAGCAGTTGGACAAACAGGTAGTTTGAAAGTTCGACGTTGAACCCAGACTCTGGCGGCACCTCAATAAGTTCTCCATTAAATAGCTCGTACCGTTTGTCTGACCCGTCATCGTAGGCCAGATATTCTTCAAAACTGTGAAATCGTTGTTTGAGCTGAATCATGATTGATTGGCGACTGGCAGTAAAGTGGTTACCCAAGCTTTAGCTTCAGGAGACAACGCGGGCAGGGCATCAGGGGTAAGCGATAGGCGCAGTGAGTAGCCAGCGCGATCGTAAATGCCGTCTAGCAGTGGCTTGAGATCGATGAGAGGTTCGGGTTTTTGCGATCGCAACGGTAGGTGAAAGGCGGGAATCGGGTCAGGCAAATTGAAAGCATAAAGGGCTGCCTGTGGACGTTGTTGACTGCTGCTGACTAAAATCCGATAGGCACTGGGGCGTATATTTCCCTGCATCGGCATCGGCAGGCCTTGACTTAGTAGATCAATTTCTACCAGATGAGTGGCACTAGTCAATACGCGCTGTCGCTTGCGGAGATATGCCTGTCGTCCTTCGCCAGGGCGCTTATTTTTGGGCGAAAGCACCTCAACCAGCGTGATCACCTTTTCTGTTTGCGTTTCCCGAATTTCTAAATACCGCTCTTGCACCTCTTCGGCTAAAGGCAATATGACCGTTTGAGGTTGGTCATTTTTGGCTAAGGTCGCCACGTTGGGAGCTAGAACTGAGGGCATGGATGTGGTCGGCTGCCCCATTACGATGGCATCTGGTACACCGATCAACAAATTATCGTCAGGCGTACTGATATAAATGCGCTTCTCAATCGCCACATAATAATCCGGCATTAAGGCGGGAGCTAAAGCGTCGGCCAAGGCCACAATCAAACGACTATGCACCTCCGGCCAAATATCAGCCGCCTCTAAAAAGGGATCCATTCCTGGAAAGGGTGAGGGCATTGGTTACGGAGCCAAAGACGACCTTTGTTCTATGTTAAGGCAGAGTCAGAAGGCCGAGGAAAGGCAGAAGGCAGAAGAGGCAGAAGGCAGAAATCAGAAGGCAGAGGCAGAAGGCAGAAGGCTTGGTTAGCAGGGCGATCGCCACAACCACGCAACTGACAAGACAAAATCGGGTAAGACTGGCTCGCCATTCAATTCTTCCGGTGCGGTCAGCACTTCAGCCGGTTGCTCAGGCCGATAAATTTCGACCTGTTGCATTTGCGGATCGATGAGCCACCCCAGACGCAGACCGCTGTCAAGATATTCCTGCATTTTGGTCTGCACAGTATTGATGTTATCGCTAGGGGAAACCAGCTCCAACACAAAGTCGGGGCACAGGGGCGGAAACTTGCGCTGTTGTTCTGGGGTGAGGGCTGCCCAGCGAGACTTTTCGACCCAGGCCACATCGGGCGAGCGATCGCCGCCACCCGGCAACTTAAAACACGTGGAGGAATCAAACACGACACCTAGTTGGGTGCGGCGATTCCAAGTGACAAAGTCAGCCGATAGTTCGGCGTTGCTGCGGCCAGTTTCGCCACCAGTGGGGGAGATGATGACGAGGGCTCCTGTAGCAGTGCGTTCAAACTTGATGTCGGGGTTGGCTGCACAAAGTTGCTCAAATTGGTGGTGATTGAGGCGCGCGATCGGGCTGAGGTCAATGGTGAAGGCGGTCATGGCAGCACAAGGCGGAGGAAAGGCAGAAGGCAAAAGAACGGCTTTATTCCATCAACCAGGCAAACAAATTGGCAACGGAGAGTTTGAAGGTTTGGGTAAAGGTCGGCATGGGTAACAAAAGCTCAGGAGTGTCGTATACGGCAGTCGGTTGATCCGGCAAGTACACAAAAACAGACTGATCATCCGGGTCAATGAGCCACCCCATTTGAGTGCCATAACTCAAACAATGGAGAATGTTTTTCGTCACTTTAGTTTGACTCTGATCTGGGAAAAGAATTTCAATCGTCCAATCTGGAGCTAAGGCAAACACATTAGCCACTCTGCCATTCTCCTGACGGGGAATTCTGGCCCATTGAAATACCGCAATGTCAGGCACAATTGAACGCCCACCAAAAGTGCAGCGTAGCTCAGTAAACGCTCGGGCAATTTGCGTCGGCTTGACCACCTGATTGATCGCTGGAGCCAGCTCCGTTTGAATCGCGCTGTGTTCTCCCTGGGGCATCGGCTTCTGAATAATGTGCCCGTCGATGTATTCGCTGGCCGGTTCGGTCTCGGGCAATTTGAGGAAGTCTTCTAGCATCACAGACTTCGCAGGAGTTTGAACCATGGCAAGACTCCGAATAGGCAGGATTCATCAATGTGAATGCTTTTGTTATAGCAGAAGGCGGAGGAAAGGCAGAAGGCAGAAATGATCAGCCGATGAGGAATTGAAGGATTAACGAATAGACGCAAAGGCAAATCAGAATTTGGGCTGCCAAACCAGTTTCCCTTTCATCCTTCTGCCTTCATCCTTCATCCTTGTCATGTGGTTTCCGTCCCTTTAATCAAAGGCAGAAATCAGAAGGCAGAAGGCAAAGGAAAGGCAGAAATCAGAAGGCAGAAGGCAGAAATGATTAGCCGATGAGGAATTGAAGGATTGACAAATATACACAAAAGCAAGTCAGAATTTGGGCTGCCAAACCAGTTTCCCTTTCATCCTTCTGCCTTCATCCTTCATCCTTGTCATGGGGTTTCCGTCCCTTTAATCAAAGGCAGAAATCAGAAGACAGAAGGCAGAAATGATCAGCCGATGAGGAATTGAAGGATTAACGAATAGACGCAAAGGCAAGTCAGAATTTGGGCTACCAAACCAGTTTCCCTTTCATCCTTCTGCCTTCATCCTTCTGCCTTGTCATGTGGTTTTCGTCCCCTTGCGGGGCAATGAGATTTGAACAGTGCTGACGATAAGATTGGCGATCGTGTCAACAAGTTTCCGTCCCCTTGCGGGGTAATGAGATTTGAACAACTCGCACCTGTGGTGCTGAATGGTGGTGAAGTCTACTTTCCGTCCCCTTGCGGGGTAA
The DNA here is from genome assembly GCA_039027715.1 of Cyanobacteria bacterium P01_C01_bin.120. Taxonomy (GTDB): domain Bacteria; phylum Cyanobacteriota; class Cyanobacteriia; order Phormidesmidales; family Phormidesmidaceae; genus Halomicronema. Next base: position 19,042 of record JBCCJU010000080.1, on the reverse strand, counting down.
TGAGATTTGAACTATTTTATACATACATGGGGCTGTGATCATATTACGTTTCCGTCCCCTTGCGGGGTAATGAGATTTGAACCCCCTCGATCTGGAGCCCTTGCCAGATAAGGCTTTGAACACCCCAAATCTGAGGGGGTCGCCTCGAAGTCAAAATAATTGAGAATTACTGTCAACAAGCCCTCTGCAAACAAGGCTCAAACCCTTGCACGGAACGCAATCTGAGGGGGTTGACGAAGGTATGCGGTTTTCAAGGATCGGTAGACCCCCTCAGATTTGAGAGGCTTAGGGTCATATTACTGAAATTTTCCGCCATTGCCAGCCAAAACACAGCATTTCGCAACATTTTCACTTCTCAATACCAGTTCTGTGAAATAGCGCTGACCAAGGTGAGTGGGGAATGGGAAGATGGGGAGACTAGGAGGGATGGGGAGATGGGGGATAGGGCGCAGAGGTATTATGACACCTTGTCGCTTGGTTAGAGTCGCTGCGATCGCTGTCATTGCCCTTTCACAACGCTTTTGTTGCTGCCTCTGCTTTCTGCCTTTTACTTAAGTCGGGCTCGATCTCAGTTATGTAACGAGAAGTTGATATTTGCGGCGGGTTGCGGAAATTACTGGCTATTGTTGAGCAAATAAAATTGCTGCTCAGCCATTGTGTGCCGAATCAAAGCCCCCCTTTATGGATATTGATAGACAACAGATTGCCAAGCAAATTAAGACTGCGATCGCGCAATGTCTGACCTGGCAAAGCGATGTCATTACAGATGAAGTTATTGATGCTCTGAATACGGTTGATGAAATTCTACAAAAGCCCTTTGAGTATCTAAACACGCTGGAACAGCTCACAGAATTCGTCACCCAAACGGCGGAACCGATTCTCCGCAATGGAAAAATTGGCCTCGTCTACGGTGGAGCTACCAAAATCAAACAGTACGTCTTTGAGTCGGCAGATTTACAAGAGATTCGGGGCGCATCGGCTTTGCTTGATCGCATTAATCTGATCGATTTGCCTGCATTTTTTCGGGCAGAGACAGAGCCAGCGGCAAATGGCCAGCGTTTCCATCAATGTCGTGATGCCACAGCCTATTGTCGTCAGGTTCGGAGTGATTGGTTACACCGCCACTTCCCCACTTTGGATAATGCCTTAACCCCAGAAATGGTGGTTTACTCCACTGGGGGAAACATCCTGGCATTTTGTCCAGAAAAGTTGGTAAATGACCTCGCAAACGCGATCGAGATACGATACACCACGGAAACCTTGACGGCTAATGTTTGTGCCGTCGGTGATACCTTTAGCCCGTTGGAAATTTATCTGGGACTGTTGACTAACCCGGTTGAAAATACGCTGTGGCTTGATGGCGTTGAGCCCCTTCGAGGGAACTCCGCCTTCCGAGCTTATTTCGGCATGTTCAAAAAGACTAACGATCAGGGGCAAGACGTGGAAGCGCTGAGTCCAGAAGAAGCATTCCGGCAGCGCAAAGGTTTTAGTGAGTTGGCGGGTCAGTTGGCCAACCAGTTTAATCAACGGCGCAGCGGCTACGATGCTCCTGGTTCATCTCGCCCAAGCCGCCGCTATCCCCCCATGTTTGAGACCCATCCTTACTTAATGCGGGATGATAGCGATCGACGAGCGTTGGTGGTCGATTTGTCGCCTGAGCGGCGACCTTCAACTCTCACCGACGAAGAACTTCTGCCTGACAACCCAAAGTTTTCTGCGCCCTCAGCCCGCAAACGCTGGATTGGGCAAGTGACCAAACGGGAAACCTCTCATAAGCAAGCTTGGTATCGTAAAACCGAGTTTCTGCATCATTGGAATCCGATTCAGGTATTGGACAATGAGCGACAAGGCCGAGAAAGTCGGAAAGGTTTTCAGGAGCCGGAGGACTTATTTCGTGTCGGTCTTTCTAGCTGGGTTAACCGATTTGAGCAGTATCTACACCAGACGAATCAGATTGATACCTACGATCAACAGCGCCAAATTTTTCAGCCTGGTCCACAACAAGACCGGCGAGCTCAAGTCAGAGATTATTATCGGCGGGAGGCGCGATCACTCACCGAAATTGGTGCTGCTAGCAATGGCTTTGTGGGCTATATCTATGCTGACGGCAACAATATGGGGCAGCACATCCGAGATAATATTCGAACCCCAGAAGACTATCGGCAATTTAGCCAAGATATTTTCAAAGCCACAGAACAGTCGGTTTATCATGCCCTAGCCAAATATCTGGAACCCTTCTACTACACTCCAGACGCTAAGTCTTCCCGCGATAATAAAGAGCCTGTTTGGATTCACCCCTTTGAGATTATTACCATTGGTGGTGATGATGTATTGATCATTGTGCCTGCCAACAAAGCATTAGAAATTGCCCATGAAATTGGCGAAAAGTTTGAGGAAATTTTGACTCAAACTGGGCGATATGCATTACAGCCCCAGGAAACGAAAAATCCAGCCGCCTGTCATCGATATAAGGGAAATGTGGCAGCGCGATCGCAAAGTCGGTTAAGTATTTCCAGCGGGGTTTTAATCACAGCTGAGAATACGCCGATTTACTACGCGGATAAACTCGTCACTCAACTTCTGAAATCAGCCAAAAAGAAAACTAAGGAGCTCAAGAAAAAGGGCTACTTTGGCGGCACGGTTGATTTCCTCACCCTCAAAGCCGTCACGATGATTTCGTCCGACATTGAATCGTTCCGGAATGAGGGACTAACAGTGCGTTTTTCAGAGCGCAATCAGGATTTAAAGCTGTATGCGGCCCCTTACACCCTGCATGAGTTAAATGGGTTAATCGATACCGTAAAGGACATTAAGCGTGCGAAATTTCCGCGATCGCAGCTCTACCAAATCCGTAGTCTGCTAGAGCAGGGCAAACGTACCGCTATCCTTAACTATCGCTACTTCCGGGTTCGGCTGGGCAAGGACGAACAACGGCTTTTAGAGCGGGGTTTTGAAGCTGCCTGGTGCGAAGCTGAAACTAATCGCGGTAACCTAGCTCCCTGGATCAAAGCCATTCGTAAGCCTAATAAGACCATTTACGAAACTCTGTGGCGAGAATTGGTTGAACTCTACGACTTCATCGATGAAGCTGCATCAGATCCTAATCTAGGTGACGACGCTCCAGCAGCGCAGAGCGAAGAGGTGCCATCATGATTCACCTCAACACCCTCAACCAATCTACAACTTCAACCGCAACGTTCCCCCTGATCGCCATCATCGACACGGCACTTTGTGTCGGTGCGGGAGGTTCTTCTGGCTCCCAAGCCGATAAGCCGATACTCAAAACGGCTGAAGGGCGATTGGTCATTCCGGCATCACAGATTAAGGGACGACTGCGTCACGAATGTGAAAAGCTGACGCGATCGCTAGGCTGGCCCACTTGTGAATCGCCTGTCGCCCAGACCATGTGCCCTCAGATTGGCATAACTGATTCGGCCTTTCAATCCATCACTGACTATGACACTGGCTTACAGTTTGCCAATGGTCAAACTCAGTATCACTGTTGGATTTGCCAAATTTTCGGTAACCCGGCTTTGCCCGCCAGAGTTCAACTCAGTGATTTGATTTGTACGGAACCTGCTGAAAATATCTCTGAGGTATTGCGCCCTGGCGTTACCATTAATCGCCGCCGCCGCACCGCTGAAGAAAAAAAGCTCTATTTTTTGGAAACCTCTCCGGTCAATGCTTCGCTAGCCTTTACCGGTAGCATTACTTTGGAGCCAGGATTACCTGACTTGACTAAGGTGCTATTGATTGCTGGACTCAAACATATCCATGCGTTGGGGGGCAGCAAATCAACTGGCCTGGGCTGGCTGCACTGGCAATCGCCCCTTTTTGATAATCCCGATATCGATCCGCAGGTGTGGAAAGATCTGCGTGGAAACAACATTGATGATGACTCGCCTCAATCACCTATGGAGGAGGCATCATGAAGCGTATTAATCTCACGATCACCGCTCAAGCTCCCCTAGCAATTGGTCAACGCAAACCCGGTGGCTCCGTTAGCGAAGCGATGGACTACATTCCAGGGACTGTGATTCGAGGGGCAATTGCCGGTAAACTCTTGCAGCAGGGCACGCCCGAAACTGGGGATGACTTCCACAGGCTATTTGTGGATGAAGGGGCCGCTATCTTTCAAAATGCTTATCCAGCGATTGCTAAAGTTTGGAATGATGTAGAGGAAAAATACGACTATCAATTAAGTCCTGAAAAGACCCGAGTTCTTCCTGCAACAGCTCTGAGTTCAAAGACAGAAAGTGGATTTAAGAGAAGTCCTGGTGATAAAAAGCGTGGGGTGTTTGATGCTCTGATTGACAGCTATTGCGCTAAAGAACATGGCTTTTTCTACGAACCCAATAGCAAGCGAGGTGATCGAGTCGAGCCGTTTGGTGGGTTTTACAGTAGAGTCAACGGCAGCTACTTTTCACATGCTGTCAGTAAGCGGCTACTCACCCGGGTGGGCATCAATCGCCGTCGGGCCACGGCTCAAGACGAAATTCTCTATAGCTTGGAAGTCTTGAACGAATCGCAAGGTAAGGAAAAGCGTCAGCCGACAATCTATCGCAGCACTATTTTGGTAGACGACACGCTAGCAGACGCGCTGAGTACCTTTATCAATCAAAATCCCGATCGCTTTCGCTTAGGAGGCTCGGCTTCCCGTGGGCTAGGGCAAGTCGAAATCAATGTTGCCCAGGATGATGTCTTAGCATCAACCCAAACAGTCAAGGACAGAATTGATGCTTTCAACGACTGCTTACGTCAGCGCTGGCAACAGTGGGGTCCCTTTGGTAATCGTACTCAGTCCATAGAGGGCAAGACATTCTTCTCTATTGGACTGGAGTCAGAAGCAATCTTAGTGGACAACTGGCGACGCATCTTTGTGTTTTCTGCCAAGCTGTTAAAGCCGCTCATCGCTGTAGAGACAGAGCTAGAAATGGCCTATAGCAGCTATGGCTATCGCTCTGGCTGGAATGCGGCTTGGGGACTGGCCAAAGATATCGAGCTAGTAACCACCATGGGCAGTGTATTTCTGTTCAGCATGCCAACCTCTGACGAGAATGGCTGGCTAGAAAAGCTGGCGAAGCTGGAGTTGACTGGGATTGGCAATCGCACCAGTGAAGGCTTTGGCCAAATTAGAGTTTGCGACGAATTTCATCAGGTTATGCGGGAGGCACCAGTGTGAGTAAAACTATTAGTCCAGAACACGAACTCGAAATTCAACGAGGTATCCGGTATACCGAAGATGCTTTAGTAATTGCCGTTGAAGACGCGTTGAATACATGTGAATATCCCACCTCAGGGCGCGACAAGCTAGAAGAGTCACAGTTTCGCAATTTAGTGAGAGTGGCTGATAGTACTGAGAGTCCCGAAGTGGTGAAAAACTTCATTCGCTATCAAGTGGGGCGAGAGCGCAAGTGGGGCCGTGGAGAGAAATCTCTGGCTGAACGCATTATTCGAGACATCGACGGCGAGCTTAAAAACTCAGCTCAAGGAATTGTCGAGGCCGCTCAGGAAAAAGATGAGAAGAAGCGGGTGCAGATGGAGCTGATCCGTCGATATTTGGGGTACGGTGCGCGCCATCTCAGATATTTGAACACCAATCGTGAGGGGTAAACACCATGTTTGATGTATTCAAAAATCGCTTAGAAATTACCGGCACCCTCACAACGGTTACAGCGTTGAGAATTAGCCAAGGGCGATCGCTCGAACCCATCGGGTCTGATTTGCCCGTCGTGAAAGATGCTTTAGGTAAACCATTGATTCCCGGATCGAGCTTCAAGGGGGCCATGCGATCGCGCCTCGAAGCTTTTCTGCGGGGTATTCATCCTGATTTAGCTCAGGATCCTTCCGAACTCGTTAGCCGAGAAATGAATGAGAGAGTCAAATCCTTGAAAGAGGAACACGGCGATAATGACCAAGATTTAACTGCTGCCCTTGATAGCATGACTGACGAAGTCTCTAAAATTTTTGGCACTCCTTGGCAAGCCAGTAAATTTCAAGTGCGAGATCTCACAATTAAGCCAGAGATCTGGTTTGGCCAATATCAAGAACGAGACGGAGTTTCCATCAATCGTGATACTGAGACCGCTGAAGATGGCAGACTCTACGACTTTCAGGTTGTACCAGCGGGTGTGAAATTTGAGTTTCAAGCTGTGATTGAAAACGCTGAGGATTGGGAATTGGGCTTAATCATGATTGGTCTGCACCAATTTGAAAGCGAGCAAATTCCTTTAGGAGGTGGGCGATCGCGAGGACTGGGCGTTGTGAAGCTGAATGTTCAGAATGCTTGGTGGGTTGACTATCCTGAAGACCGCCCCGAGGAGTTGTTGATGTATCTCCAACGGCTGGTCAATGGTGAAAAAGACGACCATTACCAACTTTCTCCGGAATCGTTTATTGCCTACAAGCAGGATTGGACCGAGGCATTGATTCGCTACTTAACTCCTAATACAGAATTGCAGGAGGCGTAAATGGAGTGGTTAGGTTTCATATCTGACATTATTGGTATTTCAAGCGCCATATTTGCTTTTTTCGCTTGGCAGGAATCTCGTCGAACGAACGCAAGAGTCAAAATAGAGAAAAATCGTCAAGACAGAACAGTTAAGGTTCTTCTACATAGTGATAGCCAAGAGTTTGAGCTGCCTTTTGAATTACGCCGAATGGAATTGAGTAGAGCAGAGGTCTGTGGCCGAATCGGCATGATTCCTATGAGAGAAAAGGGGAAACGTTACTCAATTAAATTTCTTAATGACCCAGAATTTCTTCGTGAAGTGAATCGAATTTCGGATAGTCGTGGAGATGAAACACTCGTAATCAGATGTACAGAAGACGAGATCAATCAATTTGATATCTCAGAAAAAAACAGTTGGTTTAGTCGGTTTGGTCGCTAGTTTCACTAAATACTTATGCATAAAAGACTTGTTAACCATTGCACGATTGACCTCACAATAATTCCCCAAGGGCCAGTGCTAGTCAAATCGGGAAAAGAGGGCGCTGATCCGACCAAACCCGATATGGAGTTTGTTGAGACGTATCATGCAGGAGGACGCTCGATTTTCTTTCCAGGTAGTTCTTTAAAGGGGGCTTTGCGGGCTCATGCTGAACGCATCGTTAGAACCATTGGCAGTGATCAGCGGCCTCTAAACTTACTAGATTTAGATCCCAAAAATGACCCCCAAACACCTCTCTGGGCGACGGATCCACTGGATCGAAAAAGCTACACCTATCTAGAAAAGCAAACAGATACTCAAAAGATTTATCGGTGGTCATCGTTCACCGATCAACTGTTTGGCAGCATAGCGATCGCCAGTCGTCTCCGGATTGAAGACGCCTATCCCGATCCTGAAAAACCCAAACCTCGATTAGAAGAGCGCAACGGCGTCGCCATTGATCGGGTTTTCGGTTCGGTGGCAGTTGGCCCGTTTAACTATCAGGTCTGCACCGAAGGTGAATTTCGCACCAGAATTCACCTCAAGAATTTCACACTAGAACAGCTTGGGTTGCTGGGTTTAGTGTTGCGCGATCTCGATGATGGGTGGTTTGGCTTGGGCTTTGCCAAGTCACGGGGCATGGGGTTAGTGTCGGTCAAGTTCAACGAGGCTAGGGTGGAGTATCCCGGTTGTGTGATGCCAGCAAACCAGATAGTTTCCCTAGGCAGCAACACACAGTGGCCAGCCGTTGCCCTCAAAGGAGCTGGGGCTTTTCTGCCCGATGCTGAACGTCAGAATTATGGCTTCCCTGCTGATGAGGTTCACACGCTCCGAGCGTATGATGCAGATGAAATGCCACTGCTTGAAACGATGCAGTATGGGTTAGGAGTTCGGCTCCAGTGGCCAGAAGGTGAGGTCGAAAAGCTGTTTGAAGCAGCAGTAAGTGCCTGGAGCCGACGACTGGCGGAGGTTACCCCATGACCCAAGCGACTACTGTAAGCGAACTTGAATCTCTGGGATTTGTCAGCATTCAGTCCATTGATTTGAACCAATCCGCTTTAAGTGAGTTAATTCAACGTTGTCTGATAGGTGACACCTGGTACTGCTTGAGATCGCCCGAGACCATCACACTCCATGTGGGACTACCGACGGATGTCTCACTATCCTCACCAGAGGGCCAGGTATTCAATAGCAGCAGAGAGTTGCGATGGAAGGGGCAAGGCCATGAATATGCAGTCTTGCTACTGTCGAAAACTAAGATTGAGGATCAAGCGTTGCAGCCGTTAGACAAAGAGCGGCAGTGGTTAACCTGTGACCTAAATGCCAACTTTTATCCGTCAACCGAAACTCGATTTCCGCGAGGGGTAGCTTTTCCAAAAGACCTTGATATTGGTCAGCGGTATTTTATGGATCGCGAGACCGGCATTGTGCAGTTTGTCGCGTTGAGGGGAGTAAAGCATGGTAAGTAACCGGCCTCAGAGACCCATCAAGCGACGTCCCCAACCCACTGAAGGCCCAGAGAAGCCCTATGCATTGGTGCCGTTTCCTCGGCAGCGCCCCTTTTTGAAAGCCCCTATTGGCCATCATCGCTATGCCGATAATTGTTACCACGGCACGCTACATCTCACCCTGAAGGTACTCACGGCATTGCATGTCTCCACTGGGGTGACTGCCCTTGGCAGTGACGTAGGCAGTCGGGTACCGCTAATCAAAACGATGGTGCAGGGCAAAAATCAGCAATTGCTGATTCAGGGGAGTTCGCTTAAAGGCTGTATCCGCGCCATTTATGAAGCTATTACCAACAGCACCTTAGCCGTTATCTCAAATCGTTATCGCCAACAGATGCCCAGAGACCGGTTGCCCTGCCGTAACAAGGAAAGTCTGTGTCCCGCCAGTCAGGTGTTTGGGGCTTTAGATTGGCAGGGGCTGGTTCACTTTACGGATGCGACTTGCCAGTCTGCGAAGTCTGATACTGGGTTTATGCCGTCCCTCTATCGCCCTCGTCCTGAGCGGGATGCTTATTTTGATCGAGGTCAGGCAGCTGGACGAAAGTTTTATCGCCATGCCGTAAAAGCCGTGAATGGAGGAGAGCGCGGTATTACTGTTCAGCAAGCGGGAACCGAGCTTACCTTTAAGACTGAGATTCATTTTAGGAATCTGACAGAAGCTCAGTTAGGAACGCTGTTGATTGCTTTGGGCCAGGATTCCAAATATCCGATGGCGTTGAAGTTAGGTGGCGGGAAGCCGGTTGGTATGGGTACCGTACAAGTTTCCATTCCGGAACTGGAGGTGACGCAAGACGTGCGCGATCGCTACGCCAGCTATACTCCACCAGCTGCTGAAACCTTGATTGGGGAAGCCGTGACTCAGTTCATCCAAGATAAGACCCAGGCTGCCAAAATCAGCAAACTGGTAGAAATGCCCCAACTGGAAGCTCTGGCTGAGATTTTGCAATGGCCCACTGTTTGGATGGCACCGGAGGGAATGTACTGATGCTTGCTACGGATGAACTCACCGATGCTCAATGGCAAATTGCCGATGCGATCGCCCGCCAGCTAGTGATTGAAGGAACGGATGTTAATGAATTACGAAAGGCGGCTACTTATCTGCGTGATCGGCAGGATGAACCCGGAGCGGGCAAGAAGTTCTTTGATTATTTGAAAACTTTAGTGCGGCATGGCAATGCGATCGGGCACAGCAAACGTACCTTGGGCTACTACCAAAGCCTGGATGCAGTTTGCGGCCAGTACCTTGAAAGCTATCAGGACGACGCACCACGAATGCTTTACATCTTGAGCTGGGCCGCCCGCCTGGTGCAGTATTACGACAAGGGTGTTCCCACAGGCGAAATTGAGCAACCTACCGTTCAGTCAGAGCGCGAAGCCGAAATTCAGGCGGTTACTCAGGCTAATAAGTTTGAAGTGGGTCAAGAGCTAGAGGCAATCGTCACTGCTATTAAAGGCAACAAAGTAACCTATGAAATTTTGGGCGCGATCAAACTGACTGCCAAAGAACCAAAGAAGGCTTCTTCACTATCACCAGGCCAGCAAGTCATCGTAAAAGTTATCGGGTTGAAAGATGATGATAGCCCCAAAAACGTTAAGCTTTCGACCTGAGACACCCCTAACTGTTTCGGTTTTAGCCTCTAGCTGGGATGAAATATGAGGACTATAATATGATTGCAAACCCATTGAGGCCATACATAATGGATTCTCCAGACACAAAACCTAGTTTGAATCAGTACTTGACTGCTAGCCTGCATATCAACGTTCGCGAGTGTGTTACCCAGTTTAAGCTCCAGTCTCATGAAGTTCCTGAAAAGCACATCAGCCAAGCTGTTTACTTAAGTAAGTTCAGAGCCGCTTAACTATAGCTGGCACTGGATTCAGGAAATGAGACTGGCAGGGGATGGAGTCTTCCTTTATGAATTTCATCCCTTGTAAAAAGCTAGAGTTCTGAAGAGATGACATCAATGACTGACTCAGATGCCGACAAGGTACATCTCGTTACAGGGGTGTTAGTTGCAGTAGATGACGATGAGCAAATGGTGCTAGTCGGTATGTTGTCCGACAGCCCGTTTTCAAAGGCATCTGAGCAAGTAGATGCCCAAAAGCATACACTTGTAGGCACTTTTGCATTTACAAAACGCCAAGCTGAGTTTCTTAAAGAGCGCTTGGACGAGTTTCTACAAAATTCTTAAGTATGATTAGCAGCAGTCTAACCTTCTCAAAATCCTCTCTAAAGCAAGGGCCGTCTTACAAGGCATCCTTGCGGAGCAGTCCTGCGGAGAGGTTTACATTGGTGAAACCTGAAAATGCTTCTCAGGGAATCTTTCCACAGATCAAAGATTTAGGAGAAAGGCTGGCTACTTTTGAGCGGGTTCAAAGAGTTAGAGCGGTCGCTCTCAAGCACCCAGATATGCACTGGATTGAATTCGCAGTCAAGGTTGATGGGTATGCTGACTTGCCAATAGAGTTATGGGACGCTATGCAAGATGCGGTGATCGATGGTGAATGGCGATTGCGTGACGACACCCAGGAGAAATGGTACTTTTATCTTTCCTGCGTAAGCTTTTTTTCTGCTCTTGAACCTGGTTCAGTGACTGTCTGGGATTCCCAGCATATTCAGATGGAAATCACGCGATTTAGACGGGCTAGTTAATTGTTGAGCATGGATGCGAGAGCGTACCAGGAACAGGCCAAAAGTAATGAAGCTGCGGCCAAGGTTGTAAAGTCTCGCTATCCCGACTGGGCAGTGACGATGTGTTTCTACGCGGCGCTGCATTGGGTAAATTATCATGCAGCCAAGAATGGAACCACTTCTTTTACTCGGCACAATCAACGTCGGGACTACGTTAAGGACTTCTCCGCAGAGACTCGCAATCGTAACTTGCAGATAGCCTATGAGTTTCTCGAGAAGGAAAGCAAGAAGTCAAGATACGGCGAAGATGTTAATGTGCATCCAGTGAGTTATTATGGTTGGCATACGGAATCCTTAAAGGCAGCCTTCGAAAAGCTTGAGCTAGTTAGGCAGTTTTTCGGTAGTTGAGCTTTTGGCCCAGTATTCCTCGCAAGGGGACGGAAATGTTCCGTAACAATATGCTGGATAACAGTCAAGCACTGTTCCAGTTCTTCCCCGCAAGGGGACTTTAGAAAGAAATATTAGGCTTGTGCCTTTCTTGTGTTCTCTATTGGCGTAAGGCAGTCTTTGCCTAATCCTCATTGGCCCGCGCCAGGGCGTCATCAGCACCATCCACACCTTGCATGTGCTGGGCTTTGCCGAGTCGGGAAGCTGGAGTCCTTTGCTGACAGGGCCGCAACCCGGCACCGTCATCAGCATCCTGAGCCGCAAAGTGCCTTGAGTCGGTGTCTTTCCTACACTGAGAGAGTTGGTCTGTTTGGAGACAGTGGCAAAGGTCGAACTGTGGAAAGCCAGCGATCGCAAATCGTAGATCTTCGCACGCGATCACCAGGGCGTCATCAGTACCATCCACACCCTGCATGTACTGGGCTTCGCCGAGTCGGGAAGCTGGATTTCCCTGCTGCCAGGGCTGCAGCCTGGCACCGTCATCAGCATCTTGACTTGCAAAGTAACGTGACTTTATGCATTAGGCTTAATAGGCTGGTCTGGCGAAGAGGCGGCATGATTCAAACTATAGACGTTCAGCGATCGCTCACCTTTAGCGAATTCCTGTCCTATGATTTTCCTGACGAGGGACGCTATGAGCTGGTTAATGGAGACATTGTGCGGATTTTAGCGACTCGGCAGCACGATAATATTGCCGAGTTTATTGCTGACGCTTTCAAAGCGGAAGTGCGGCGACTGAGCCTTAGCTACCGAGTCTCCGGTCGGGTCATGATTCGCACCTTATCGTCTGAAGGTCAGGAGCAGGGGCGAGTTCCTGATGTGAGCGTCGTTGACCGTGCCCTATGGGACTCTAACTTGTCAGCGTACACCGCCTTTACCGAACCCTTGCAGGTTGCCGTCGAAGTGGTTTCTACTAACTGGGAAGACGACTACATCGACAAGCTAGACGAATATCAGCGCTTGGGTATCCCTGAATTTTGGATTGTCGATTATCTGGCAATGGGTAGCCGAGATTTGCTAGGTAAACCCAAGGTGCCCACGGTTTTTGTAGGGCGATTGAACGCCGAAAACCTCTACGACCTCACCCCCTACCAGGGGGATCAGATCATTCAGTCACCGACTTTTTCCGAGTTGTCTCTTTCGATGAGCCAAATCCTTGCCGCCTAATCGCGTCAGCGATCGCAAATCATAAATCTTGGCCAGCGATCGCACGTTCCATAAAAGCACTTACTGACTCTCCAATCGGGATCGCACCCACTGCCGGAACGATCGCATTGCCTTATTTCGCCCCTCGATCCGACTCTGCTCGACATACCTCGGTATCTCTTCCTGCAAGGGCCATCCTGGGAAAGTGGGACTTTCATCCACTTCTACATACTCCCCATGCTGGAGGTGATAGATGCGAATCGTTTGCCCAACTCGTCGCCAGAGTTCAGGCACGCCCAAAGCAGCATAGGTTTCTGGGTGGGTACGGGACGTGATGTCAACTTCTAAAGCAAGATCAGGGGGTGGATCAATCGTTAAATCTAAACGCTTCTTGCCTCGCACAGCGGCTTCGTGCTGAATATAAAAACACTGGTCAGGTTCGATACCTTTGAGCATTTCGGCATTCTTAAACGTGGTTGACCCTAACGTTAGAAATTCAATATCTAGCTCTTCTAAAAAAGCTTTTAGCAAGTCGCTAATGTTCTCCTTATCCGATTCATGTTCAGGCAATGGAGCCATGATTTCCAGCAAACCGTCGTTATAAGCAATTCGAGATCCCCGGTGCTCTCCGAGTTCTTCTAAAATGGCTTCAAATTCGTCCCAGCTGACATCATGGAGCAGGAGCCGTTGACCAGGGGGCACATCTAGCTGACGGAGTTGTAGAGTGACCATGAGCGGCAATCTCAAAAACGAAGAAAAAAGAGAGAAGAACGAATATAGGCCATGCTGACTGTTAGCGATGCGGGCCAAAGATGGGGCTTAAGGGGCAGGCAAAATCAGGTAGCAGCGGCGAGTTTAAGGAGTCGTCTGCTTGCAAGGTGGCAGTTAACACCAGCATGGCATTATCCCGTCGATAAACCTGTACCTGCCGCAAGTTTTTATCGACGATCCAATATTCCTGGACGCCCTGCTGGGAATAGAGCTTGAGCTTGAGTTGCTTGTCCCGCTGCTCATTTTTCTCGCCAGGAGACAGCACTTCGACGACCAGTTCGGGTGCGCCCGTTAAGTGTTCAGCCTCATCTAGCAACCGATCTAGCCGCTCATTACTCGCCCAGACCACATCCGGAATCACGTTGTCTTCATCCGTGAAAATGATGCCAGGGCCAAAGGCTGCTCGGCCCAACCTGGTATCCAGACACCAATTATCCAGAGCGGCAAAAATTCGGCCAGCCACTTCTTGATGGCTCCAGCGCGGGGCGCGGGTCACGATGAGTTCTCCGTCAATAATTTCGTAGCGTTTGCCGTCATCGGGGAAAAGTTCCAGGTCAGCCGTGGTCCAGCGAACGCGATTGGGTGTGGTGGTCATGGCGATCGCCTCTCTCACTTACAGGCTATCTATACTTTAACGGAGCTCCTGGTCAAGCATCGATCGCAGCTCCCGACACTGTTTTGCCAGCGGCGTCCCAAGTTCATCAGCGATCGCAATCGCCTGGTCAAAGTAAGCCACAGCCACCTCACGATTCTCCATCGCCTGATACAGCATCCCCAGATATTTGTAGGCTGAAGCCTCTAATCCTCTAGCTTCTTGGGCTTTGATAATTCTTAGTCCGGCTTCGAGGTGGGTAATTGCAAGCTCATACTGCTCTAATTTAGTCAGGGTTTCACCCAAGTTGATCAGGGTCAGCCCTTCACCCCAAACATCACCGATTTGTTGAGCGATCGCGAGCGCTTGCTGATATCCCTCTACCGCCCTTGGATACTCGCCCAGTTCACTATGGGCATTGGCCAGATTCACCAAAGCGGCTTCTTCAGAGCGCTTTTCACCGATTTGACGAGCAATTGCCAGATCTTGCTGATGATAGTCCGCCGCCCTGGCATAGTCATGGCGGGCGTCATAGACGCTGCCAATGCTGCCAAGAGCCGCACCTTCTCCGGCAATGTCACCCACCCGGCGGACCAGCGCTAGATTCTGGAAGTGGCATGACAGTGCCCGGTCATAATCACCCAGTTGCATACAGGCATTGCCCATTCCCTGAAGAGCACGGCCTTCACCAGGAAGGTCGCCCAAAGACCTGGCCAGGTCGAGGTGCTGATGATGGTGCTCCATCGCAATCTTGAACTGACCTCGCGCATGATAAAGCGAACCCAAGTAGCCGAGGGCATTAGCCTTTCCTTGATGATCGCCCACGTCTTGAGCAATCTGAATCGCTTGTTGATAGCAACGAATCGCTTGCTGATGATTGCCCATAGCACTGTAGGTATTGCCCAAGTTGCTGAGCGCCTGACCTTCGCGGTAAGCGTCGCCGATTTCGTGGAAAATCGCTAACTGTCGGTTCAGGGCTGGCAACGCCGCTTCGTAGTTACCTAAAGCATGAGCAATCACTCCCAAGTTGCCATAGGCGAGGCCGGTACCGAGTTGATCGCCGACTTGCTGGGCAACGGTCAGTTGTTGTTCATAACATTCAATGGCTTGGCTGTAGTGACTGATGGCACCATATACGTTACCCAAGTTGCCCAGGGCATGGAGTAGACTTTGCGGGTGATCAAGGCTTCGGGCGATCGCTACATGCTGCTGATGATACGTGAGCGCCTGATCATACTTGCCGGTCAAGAAACAAACGTTGCCCAAGCCGCCAAGGGCATTCGCCTCTGCCAGCCGGTCATGAATATCATGGGCAATTTGGCGCTGTTGCTCAAAATACTGGGCTGCCAAGTCGTACTTTCCAGAGCTATAGCACGCGCTGCCAAGACCGGCCAGGGCATTACTTTCGCCTGCGCGATTGCCAATTTGTCGCGCCAACTCTAGGTGCTGATGGTGATACTCTTGAGCCTGTTCGTACTGACTGAGGGAGTGGTAGCAACTGCCCACATTGCCCAGAGCCGAACCGATCATTTCTCGGTCGCCAGTTTCGCGGGCGATCGCTAAGTGCTGTTGGTGACAGTCTAGCGCTTTAGCATAGTGGCCCTGCGATTCGTAAATGTTACCGAGGCTGCCGAGAGCGATGCCTTCACCGTCGCGGAGACCAGCCGCACGGGCAATGGCTAACCAAGTTTCTTGGTATTTAATGGCCTGATCGTAGTCACCCAGCGCGTAATAGACCTCCGCCAAATTGCTCAGCACTCGACCTTGATCAACGCGATCTCCCACTGTTTGTAAGATGCTGAAACTGCGCTCTAGGCATTGCTTTGCCTGTAGATAGTTGCCCTGAGCTTGATGAGTCGTACCGAGAAATTGTAAAAACAAACCGTTCCATTTCGGCTCGACATGATCGATCAAGGTCTCATACAAGCGGGCCTGCTCTTGGCTATAGCCCCAAAGCTTCAGCTGATAGTGCAGTTGAGTATCGGCGGGAGTATTCAGCCGGGTGCAAATCAAGGTGATGGCTCGCTCCCACTCTTGAATATTACAGAGCAGATAAAACGCCTCGATATAGCCTTGGACTTGGTCTAAATTGGTTGCATCAGTGGGTGGAGTGTAGCGGCTGAGCCAGTTGATGATGGCTTGGCAGCGGGTGCGGCGAGATCGCGGCCTGATCGAGCGAATCCGCGTGGCATCTAAGCCTAGCTGCTGCAACTTGGCAGATGGTGACGGTAGCAACATGGGGCAAGAGAGAAGAGCGAAAAGAAAAGAACGAAGTAGAAAAAGACTGTCGCTCCGCTTCAAGCTTTAGCCTTATGTCTCTTGTACTGTTCGTGACCCATTCTAATCGCCATAGCCAATAGCTCGGCCAATTAGAATGGGGGCAGCGCACTTGCTAAAGGGCCTCATCCCATGCGATCGCCATTACCAGGAATGGATCCCTATCTAGAACAACCGGCCTTTTGGTCCTCTTTCCATAGCCGCTTCATTGTGGCACTGGCCGATGCGATCGAAGTAAAGTTGTCTCCCAGCTATTACATCGAGGTCGAAGCCCGAACCTATTTAGATGATGCCGCCGGTAATGTTCTGATTGGTATTCCCGATGTGGTGGTGGCCGCGCCAGCTCAGACCCAAGGGCAGGTTCCGCTATTAGAAGGGGCGGTTGCTACCCAAGTCAAGCCGCAATCGGTCGAGGTGCCGCTACCAGAAGCAGTGACCGAACGTTATTTGGAAGTTCGAGAGTTAGCTACCGGGAGAGTCATTACCGCCATTGAGCTGCTATCTCCTAAAAATAAACGCCTTGGCAGAGGTCGGACGACCTATGAAGAGAAACGCACTCAAATCTTAGGTAGTGAAACTCATTTAGTCGAATTGGATCTCCTGCGGGCTGGAGAGCCGATGTCCTTGCTGGGCAATGTTATGCCTACCCTCTATCGCATCTTGATTAGCCCCAGTGAACAGCGCCCCAAAGCCGATCTCTATGCTTTTGGCTTGCAACAATCATTGCCAGAGATTGCGGTTCCCCTGTTGCCAGAGGATGAGGCGATCGCGCTTCCCCTGCAACCCATTTTTGATGGCGTCTATGAACGCGGTCGCTACTACACTCGCATCGACTATACTCAAGCCCCACCCTCGCCAGACTTACCAGAGCCTGATCGAGATTGGTTATCAGCCTATTTGCCAAACAACTGAGAGGCAAGGCAAACGCTAGAAATCAGAAGTTAGAGATGACCGGATACTTTCAACTCAGCTAGCCAGCAGTTGTTGCATGGCTTGGACAAAGGCTTCCCCGTCCTGAATCAGTTGTTCAACTTGTCCTGCTTCGAAGGTGAATAAAATCAGGTAGTCGGCGGCTTGACGATTTTCGAAGGCTCGGTCAAAGACTTTGCCCCACCGAGGAGCTAACTTGCCAGCTTTAATGAGGTCTTTGTGGATCGCTCCTCTCAAACCGGAATGTTTGACGAACTGTTTGCCCTGTTGCAGCATCACTGCACTCGCTGCATAAAAGCAGGCGTAATACGCCCGATTGACGGCAAAGTCTAATCTGCCTGCTTGCAATTCTGACTGAGCAGACTCTAGCGCTTGAGTCGCCTTATGCAGCAATTGCTCAATCACAACTTTAGCTTGGGGGGCAGAGTCCATTAAGCGGCTACACCATGTTTTTCAATTTCTTGATGAATTGGGAGCAGCGTATAACTCCCTGAAGCCCATTCTGAGGCAGTCACTATGAGGGTGCTAATCACGACGTCGTAGGCTAATTCTAAGTCGAATAGAGCATCGGTAATAGCGTTGCGCTCTTGCCATGACAGGGGATAGCGAGTCAGTACGAGTAAGTCAATGTCAGATTCTTCTGTATCTTGGCCAGTTACCTTAGACCCGTACAAAATCACCCGCTCAACCAGAAATTGCTGGCAAAGCAACTCAACTGCTGCTTCAATAGCGAGCCGATCGTTTGGGGATAGGAGTAAATCAGCGATCGCTGCCATGATTTAAAGGGACGTTGGAAAAGACTCTTAACAAGTTTAGCGAAGGATAGATAGAGGTAGAAAAAACGAAAACGGAAAAAAGAAGAACCAAAAGTCTTGGGGCTACGCTTTAGCTCGATTAGAAAGCGTGACGAAAATCGCAATGAGTTCATTGGCTTCACCGATCAGACCGACTAATTTCTGAAGAATAACCAATCCAGCATCGCTCAATAGCTCCAACCAATAAACCGACTCTTCTAGCTCTTGTAACCCACCCCTAACCTTACTGATGTACTCGGCTTTGGATCTCGCTCGCACCGCCTCTCGATAGTGCGCACCAACCGATGTGCCGCTGCGTAATAACTGCTTACCCAAAACTTGAGCTTCAGTGCTTTTCGGCAAAGTGGCATACACCTTGATAATTCGCAGAGCAAAGGTTTTGGTTCGCTGCCGCAAATCTGCTGGTTGCGCTTTGGTCATAGCTAGTGGATACACTCATCCCGCCTAGAATGCCCCGCGGAGGAAAAAGAGAAAAAGGAAAATGAAGCACGAAGACGGATTTTTGGCAGTTCTTTAGCCTCTCACCAGCTCACCAGCCACCTCTTTTCTATTTTCATACCTCCTTCTTTATTCTTGAGTTCCGTTTCCGTACCAGCAACGAGAAAAAAGGAACAGCGAAAAATGAAGCACGAAGACAGAGAAGTCTCTGGCTATTACCGCAATGACTAACCAGCCGCCCCTTTTCTCTTTTCGTTCTTCCCTCTTCTCTCTTCAGTTCTGTTTCCATCCCCATGATGGGAAAAAAGAAAATTGAAAACTGAAGAACGAAGCCGGAGCAATCTTTAGCAGCCACCTCAACATTTACCAGCCGCCCCTTTTCTCTTTTCGTTCTTCCCTCTTCTCTCTTCAGTTCTGTTTCCATCCCCTTGATGGAAAAAAGAAAATTGAAAACTGAAGAACGAAGCCGGAGCAATCTTTAGCAGCCACCTCAACATTTACCAGCCGCCCCTTTTCTCTTTTCGTTCTTCCCTCTTCTCTCTTCAGTTCTGTTTCCG
>JBCCJU010000079.1:0-25288 GCA_039027715.1 Cyanobacteria bacterium P01_C01_bin.120 | reverse complement strand
TTTAGAACTGGTCGCCTTCTGCCAAGCCCTGCTGGCCGAGCGAGAATTTCAGCGCGCTCACGCACCAGTTCAGTTTGTCTGCCGCAGCCGTTTGTTAAATGCCAATTTAGATGAGCGCCTGCTACGCTCTATCCTCAGCAACTTACTCTCTAACGCCATCCGCTACACTCCTGGTGACGGCGTTATTCGACTAAAGCTAGCCAAACGACAGAGCCAGCTTGTTATCAAAGTTGAAGATGAGGGGATTGGCATTGCCAGTGAAGATAAGCGTCATCTGTTCGAGCCTTTTCATCGAGGTAGAAATGTCAGCAACATTCCTGGAACCGGCCTGGGATTAAGCATCGTGAAACAGTTCGTCGATCTGTTGCAAGGTACTTTGCAGGTCACCAGCAAAGTCGGCCAAGGCAGTACCTTCACAGTTCGGCTGCCGATAATTCTGTCTGTCAGTTCTGAAAAGGCATAAGGACGGGCATGGCATGAGATATCGCTAAAGGAAGGGCCTTGCCTGTGCGCCGCTGCAGGATAAAGGCAGAAGCAGGCTAAAATTCAAGCCTGGCGGGCTGATTAAGCGTAATGTATCGAGCTATTCGACACTCTAATTTAGTAAGCCGGCTAGCGACGATCGCCCTTGCTCTAGGACTGCTTTACGGGTTGACGATCGTTTTTATCACTACCCGACAACGGCACCTAATTTATCGGCCCCGCTCGGAGCTATCGATGGTGCCGAGTCATCTAGACTTTGGCTTAAACTACGAGGACGTGTGGATTCCCGTGGGCGCATCCGGCGATCGCCTGCACGGTTGGTGGTTGCCAGCAACGGCTGACTATACGGTGCTGCCCGATGAACCGGCCCAAGTTCTGCCATCGCCCAAGGTCATGCTTTATTTGTGTGGCGTCGGGCGCAACATGGGCGACTATAACTATCTGGCAAGAGTGTCGGCATTTCGGCAACTGGGTTTTTCGGTGCTGGTGTTCGATTACCGAGGATATGGTCGCAGCGGGGGCGATTTTCCGCACGAAGCGCAGCTTTATGAGGATGCCGCAGCAGCATGGCACTATTTGAGAACGGTGCAGCAAGTTCCGGCGGAGCAGATTGTTATTTACGGTGAATCGCTGGGCGGAGCGATCGCCCTCGATCTAGCTGTTCAACACCCCAATGCCGCTGGCCTCATTATGCAAAGTTCTTTCACAACGATGACTGCAGCCGTTCAGCAGCGGGCATTCACCCAGTTCTTGCCCATTAACCAACTGCTGACAGAGCGATTTGATTCCTTAAATAAGGTCGCTGCTTTGCAAATACCAGTTTTGTTTTTGCACGGCACGGTCGATTCGGTTGTGCCCAGTACGATGAGTCAGCAGCTATACGACGAAGCCCCACACCCCAAACAATTATTTTTGATTCCCGAGGCTGACCACGTCAGCATCTATCGTCCTGGTGCAGCCTCTTATTTAAGGGGACTGCAGCACTTCGTAGAGCGTTTGCCTTAGCGGCACATCTTTTGCCCTAGAGGCGCATCTTTTGCCATTTTTTCTCGATTACACTTAACTCTATTGTCAGCGAGCAACGGCCACAATTGTCGATGCTTGTCCGCTCAGAGCGCTTAGACTAAATTTACCCGTTACCGACAGAAGGACCCATGCGCTATCCCAGCTTGATCCAGGTTGCCAAAATTGAACATGCAGTTGCTCGGGAGGGGTTTTCAGAGCTCTATCATCAAGTCACTTTTAGCCTGATTTCTGACGGAATTCCTGCAAGCGAGATGTCTGTCTGGGTTCATCCAGCCTTTCCTGATGGGGAACTTGTCCGGGTCGCTCGCACTTTTCTCTGGAGCCGACTGACTGCCCTGTCGGCAGCTGCCAATCAAGACCGCTTTTCAGAGTCAGCCATCGAGGAACTTTGGGAACGGGTGGCACCAGAAAACTTTGCGGCAGACTGATGACGAAAGCGGCGCGGCTATTGTGCATCAGTAATGGGCATGGAGAAGACGCGATCGCCCTGCGGATTCTCTCCGAGCTGCGATCGCGCCAGCCGCAAATTGAACTCGCTGTATTACCACTAGTGGGCGAAGGTACAGCCTTTCAGAAACAGCAGATACCGCTGATTGCAGCCACCAAAACGCTGCCTTCCGGAGGCTTTATTTATATGGATAGTCGTCAACTCGCCCGCGATGTACGGGGAGGACTGGCGCAGCTTACCCTGGCGCAGCTCCAGGCGCTGAAGCGCTGGGCCCAGGATGGCGGCGCGGTGCTGGCGGTGGGCGACGTGATTCCGGCAGCGTTTGCCTGGTGGAGCGGACTGCCCTATGGCATTGTGGGCACTGCCAAATCGGCCTATTACCTGCGGGATGAGCAGGGTCTGCTGGCTGATTTACCCTGGTATGCCGGCTGGGCTGGCCTATCGATGTACTTGCCGTGGGAGCGGTGGTTGATGAGCCGCGATCGCTGTCGGGCCGTGATTGTGCGCGATGAGCTGACCTGCTCAGAATTGCAGCGGTCAGGCTTGCCCGAACCATTTGCCGGCAATCCGATGATGGACGGACTGGCCTTAACCCAACAGTCAGTTATCCTGAAGCCGCAGGAATCAGAGACGCTGACGGTAGTTCTTTTGCCCGGCTCGCGCGCTCCTGAAGCCTATGCCAACTGGCAAATTTTGCTGCAAGGCATGGATAGCGTGCTGAACCAATGGGCACCACATTCTGTGCAGTTTTTAGGCGCGATCGCCCCAGCACTGGATATCGCAGAATTGCAGCGAGCTTTAGAGCAGGCTGGGTGGTACTGTGAGGCACCTGATTCTGACTATTTTGTTAAAGAAAATGGTCGAGTTCTGTTAACCCAGACAGCCTATGCAGATTGCCTGCATTTGGCAGATACGGCGATCGCTATGGCCGGCACCGCAACGGAGCAGTTTGTCGGGCTAGGCAAACCAGCCTTCATCACGCCAGGAGCCGGGCCGCAGTTCACCCCCACCTTTGCCAAACTGCAAACGCGACTGCTGGGGCCATCGGTGATTTTAGTCAATCGGGCGGCAGATCTAGGGACTGCAATGGCAACCGTGCTGGCCGACAGCGATCGCCTGGCGCAAATCCGACAAAATGGGCGGCAGCGCATGGGCTCACCAGGCGCGGCAGCGGCGATCGCCCAGCACTTGTCACAAACTCTGCTACCGCATGACTAAGCTTTAGCAAAATAGGCACACAGCGCAGCAATCATGGTTAAACAAGCTGCCGAACAGTTGCATATTTCAGCAGCGCTAATAATTTTCTAGTGAATAACGTTGCCGGCTTAGGGCAATTAACAGGGCCTTACTCGTCCAACTTGGACAGCACCTGCATGATTAATTGTTCCAGTCTGTCTTGACCGGCGGAAAGGCTTTGTTGATTAGCCTCAATTTCGTCCATCCGAGCTTCAATGCGGTCTAGACGCTGACCGTTGCGCTGTACATCTTGCCTGACGTGTGTAAGTTCTCGTTCTACATTATCGGCCTTTTCTAACACACGCTCGGCAAATCGGGCAGCGGTACCAATCAAATTTTCTAAGTTATCCAGACGCTCACTCAACCGTCTGTAGCCACTCGGGAGCGTGGCTACACGGGTTTCGAGAGAGAGCGGATTTACCATACTTTTGTACTCTACCGGTTGGTTAATGATATCCCAATTTTTATTTTCGCTCAGACTGTCATTGATTCCCAATAGCTGGCTTTGAAGAACTCGCGATCGCCTGGTGCAAATCCGTCAAAATATTGGCTGCCTGTGGATTCACCGGCAGCGGCAGCAGCGAGCGCTTGGCGCACCTCCTAAACTCGACTGCCGTTGCCTTAGTTTTCGGATGCTTCGGGCAATGAGTTGGGCGTAAATGACTCCAGCGGCGGGCGATCGCGGAAGGTGAGCGTGTAAATATCCGTTGGCATTTCGATGTTAGCGGCCTCTAACTTCGCTTTCACTGCATGGCGGACATCAGAAGTGACCTGGAGAAAGGATTTACGGCGGGAATTGACCCAAAACAAAATTTCTAGATTTACCGTGCTGGCGGCCAATTCTTGTATCAGCACCACCGGCGCGGGGTCAGTCTCAATCGCGTCAATGCCCGCGATCGCCGCCTGAATTTCCGCCTTCGCCCGCTCAATATCCGCGCCATAATCGATGCCGACCAAGACGCTGCTGCGCCGCACAGGGGAAGCTGTGTTGTTGGTAATGCTGCTTTGAAAGACCTCCTGATTGGGGATATAGACTTGCCGCCCGTCATAGGTCTGCACGGTGGTGACGCGCAACTGCACCTGCACCACTCGACCTTCGTACTGATCAATCACCACCTCATCACCGATGCTAAAAGGCCGCGAAGCCAGCAAAATCAAGCCAGAAAGGTAGTTGCTCAAAATATCCTTGAGGCCAAAGCCGATGGCTACGCTAGTGAGTCCTAAGGTGCCCAACAGGGCTGTAAGGTTGAGGCCCAGCACCGCCAGCGCTACCACTGCTCCCAAAAACCACACGGCGCCGTAGCTGAGGCGACTGATCAAAATTTCGGTGGCGCGATCGCCCTCTGTCCTTTCCGCCCAAATATAGGCGCCGCGAGCCATTCCCGTCGCGATCGCCCAGGTCACCAGCATGACCAAGCCAGCGCCCACAATAGACGACAAATTATTCAAAACGGTGCGAGCAAACTGTTGAGCCGTTCCTTCCAAGCGCCGCACCACGTCGGTAGCAAGGTTAGGCTGCGCCAAAGCTTCGTTCAACTCGGATGCCCACTGCTCCGCCAGCGCTTCGACTGTCGTGTCAAAATCGAGGGCATCTTGCCCGGTGACCGTCATAATCACGCGATTGTTAAGCCGCAGGGTCGCGAGTTCTCGCTGGGAGTCAACGCGCACTTGCACTTCATCAAGCGCCTGCGGCTGCTGAAGCAGACCGGCGATGCGGCGGTTAATCTGCTGGGCGCGATCGCTTGCCCTCAACTCATTCAGACTGCCGACTTGAAATATGGGCTGTCCGCGCACCAGCACATCGGCAAAAAAGATTTCCTTTTGGGCCGCAACGGTAGCGGGGGATTGCGGTTCCGTGGTCGCTCCATTCTCTTGGGCCGCTACCAGTATCGGCAATCCTAGCGCCAGCAGACAGCTCAGCAGGCAAATCGTTACATATCTAGCAATATGCTTTGTCCACTGCTGTTTCATGTCTGGTGCTCCCGGCTGTCGTCGCCAACTCCCCATGAGACTGCCACGACAGAGACCGCTTAGCAATTCATCTCTCGGTAGGGAAAATCTTTTTAGTCGCTCATTGGACAACAAGAACAGTCACCCACGCTCAGCCTGCATGCTATTTCCAAGCTTTAGAGGCAAACTTACCGGACTCAAGTCCATTAAAGGCGTCAAGTAGCGGATGACAAAATCCTGCTCGGCAGACTGTGTTGAGAGATTTGCTACTTTTGGCGGTCGCAAATCTCTCAACTCACGGAGGGATAATCGAGAAATTTCCATCAAAGTTAAAATTATTGTCCAATTTCTCGGGAAGGAAGCCCTTCGTCAGATTGGACTGAGATGTAAGAGAGGAGAGTTTTATGGCAGAGCAAACGATAGAAAAGTCGGAAAGTAAGCTGCAAAAGCAGCAAATTGCTGTTTTTGACGATCGCGACGATGCAGAGCAGGTCAAGGAGAAGCTGCTGCAAAGTGAAGCCGACTTGACCGATATCCGAATTGAAGGCGAGATCAATCCTTACGAAGAAGTTGCGGCGATGGGCACAACGGTCGGGCCGGAAGCTGGGCTGCTGGCTGGGGCATTTTTAGGCGGTGTGGTCGGCGTTATTTTTGTCGCCATCTACTCAACAATCGTCTATGGCGACGTTATCAACACTTCTTTTAATCGCCTTGCCATCGTGGCGTTAACCATTGCTGGTGCTGTCTTCGGCCTTCTTATCGGCAAGCAAATTCGTCAAGCTAAG
Source organism: Cyanobacteria bacterium P01_C01_bin.120 (assembly GCA_039027715.1). Taxonomy (GTDB): domain Bacteria; phylum Cyanobacteriota; class Cyanobacteriia; order Phormidesmidales; family Phormidesmidaceae; genus Halomicronema. The sequence continues at coordinate 19,360 of JBCCJU010000079.1, read as the reverse complement.
CTGCCAACGCAAAAGCAAAAGGGAAATCCTGAAGTGCCTCGCCGCTTTCAAGTTTGGGTGGAAGGAGACGATAAAGCCATTGAGGCAGCCAACGAGGTTTTGGGCCATCCAACCGCTGATAAGTCATAGGATCACTACAAAAACCATTTCAAACCCTGCGGGAACGTTCAAGCGTTTCCGCTTTTGTCTTTTAAAGTGGGATTTTGGCGATCGCAGCGTCGATAGAGTACGGGTGTGCTGGAGCAATTGCACCTATGATTAACGTTGCTTAGTCGCTCTAAAACTCCCAGAAATCACCAGTTGAGAACGGTAAACTGATCTTCTGAACAGTGAGGTCAGAAGCCGATGGGCAACGCCGTCGAACAGCAAGTGCAGCAGCTCCGCGAACAGTTACAGAAAGCCAGCTACGCCTACTATGTGCTCGACGCTCCGCTGATGGCGGACGAGGTTTACGATCGCCTCTATCGCCAACTGCAAGACCTTGAAGATCAGCATCCCGAATTAGTGACCGCCGACAGTCCGACTCAGCGCGTGGGGGAGCGGCCCGCTAGTCAGTTCACCTCGGTGCGCCACAACATTCCCCTTTACAGTTTGGAAAATGCCTTTGGCATTGAAGAATATCGCGCTTGGCAGACTAAATGGCAGCGCCTTGCTCCCGACGTTGAAGAAGCCGCCGCCGTCGCCGAGCTGAAGATTGACGGTTCGGCGATCGCCCTGACCTATGAAAACGGCATTTTGACCCAGGGGCTGACACGGGGTGACGGGGTGACTGGCGAAGAGATTACCCAAAATCTCAAAACCATTCGCACTATTCCCCTGCGGCTGCGGGTCGAGTCGCCGCCGTCGCGAATAGAGGTGCGCGGCGAAGCGTTTTTGCCCCAGCAAGAATTTGACCGCATCAATCAGCAGCGCGCCGCCAACGACGAAGCGCCGTTTGCCAATCCCCGCAATGCCGCTGCGGGCACTCTACGGCAGCTCGACTCGCGGATTGTGGCCGCTCGCCGCCTCGACTTTTTTGCCTACACGCTGCTAATTCCCGAGGACGCTGATTCTGGCGGTCTAGCCGTCTCCAGTGCCCAATGGGAATCGCTGGAGTTCCTGCAAAAGATGGGATTCAAGGTCAACCCCCATCGGGCCCTGTGCCAAACCGCTGACGATGTAGGCGCCTTTTACGATCGCTGGTCAACCGAGCGTCATGATCTGCCTTACTTAACCGATGGCGTCGTGGTGAAACTTGATGACTTTGCCCTACAGCGCCAGCTCGGCTTTACGCAAAAGTTTCCCCGCTGGGCGATCGCCCTCAAATATCCCGCCGAGGAAGTGCCTACCCAAGTCCAATCTGTGTCCGTGCAGGTGGGACGCACTGGCGCCGTCACCCCTGTCGCCGAACTCTACCCCGTGCAGCTTGCCGGTACTACTGTGTCTCGGGCGACGCTGCACAATTCCGACCGCATCCAGGAACTTGACCTGCACATCGGCGATACCGTTGTAGTCCGCAAAGCCGGAGAAATTATTCCCGAAGTGGTGCGCGTGCTGTTCGATCTGCGGACCGCCGATTCCTCGCCCTTTCGCATGCCAACTCGCTGCCCCGAATGTGACGAGGTCCTGGTGAAGCCGGAAGATGAGGCCGTCACTCGCTGCATCAATACCTCCTGTCCGGCGATTGTGCGGGGGGCGCTGATTCACTGGGCGCGGCGCGATGCCTTGGATATCAACGGGATTGGCTCAAAGTGGGTCGAGCAGTGGGTCGAGCAGGGTCTCGTCAAGTCCGTTGCGGATTTGTATGACCTGACGGTGGAACAGCTGATGCAGCTCGATCGCATGGGCGAAAAGTTAGCTACGAAAATTGTGGATGCGATCGCCGCCTCCCAACAGCAGCCCTGGTCGCGCGTGCTATACGGATTGGGCATCCGCCACGTTGGCACAGTGAATGCCCGGGTTTTGGCGCAAAATTTTCCCTCAGTGGACGAGCTCAAAGCCGCCAAAATCGAAGATATCGAAGCGGTTTACGGCATCGGCTCCGAAATCGCCCAGTCCGTATACGAATGGCTGCGGAATGCGTCTAATTGGCAGCTAATTGAACAGCTCAAAGCCGCTGGAGTTCAGCTCGTCGGCACGCCAGCGGCCCCCTTACCTGATGAAGAGACGCTGCCCCTCGCCGGTAAAACCTTGGTACTGACCGGCAGTCTCCCGACCTTGAGCCGCAGCGAAGCCAAAGCTCTAATCGAAAAGGCCGGTGGCAAAGTCACCAGCAGCGTCAGCGCCAAGACAGACTATTTGGTTGTGGGCGAAGATGCGGGCTCTAAGCTGGCGAAGGCGGAAAAGCTAGGCATTCCTCAACTATCGGAAGTAGATTTGCTAGAGCTCGTGGGCGCACAGAACTAGCACTAAGGCTCTGCTTCATCAGGGTTGACGGTTTCAAATCCCAGCCAGGAAAGCAGCACGTCTTCAATCTTCAATAGCTGCGCCAAATCTAATTCTCCTAGCTTTTCCATCACCTGCGCCTGAGGAACAGTGATCAGAGTTTGGATATCAAAGACCCCCGGCTCCAGAAAGCTGATGCCGATATCCACTTCGTAGTAGTAGCCCTGCAGATTGGTCGTGTAGGGAATCAGCGTTACCACCGCGCGATCTTGCTGCAGTGCTGGAGTGCTGACGATAAGGCACGGGACGGCTGCTGTCGTGCGGTCCAAGCTTACCAACCAAACCTCACCACGATCCGGGCTAGTCATCATGAACTCTCGCTTTTGGGCAGACTCAAAAAGTCAACATGGCAGCAGCGGTCTGCTGCCAGTCGGGAAAAGCGATCGACTTCACCACTGCCTCGCCAGCGAAAACTGCGGCCTCGTAGCCGACTGCAGTCATCGAGTACACGGTAACTTGGCCCAGTACCGGATCCACAATCCAATATTCGGGAATGCCGCGCCATTCATACTGATTGCGCTTCTCGAAATAGTCGCGACGGTGATTTTCGGAGCCGGGACTGACGACTTCAACCACTAATCGAGGTGGAGCCATATCGAGGGTAATTGCTGCTTGTCCCAGCGCCTGCATTTGTGCAGGATGTTCGGGCTGCAGCACCGTTAGGTCGGGATAGCGATTTTTAGGCTGACCCGGCGTAGCGATCGCCAATCCCTGTGGACAAACACACTCATCGCCGACAAATTTTCTCAAGATGTCATATAGCCTTAAAGCCCGCCGCAAGTTTTCATAAGACTCTGGGGGCATTTCAACCAATTCTCCATATTCCAGCTCGTAGTAGCCCTCAGCCCCCTCGGCATGGGCGAGAAAATCCTCAAAAGTCTGGAGTCGCGGAAGCGTTTGTACCATATGGCAGTATTCAAAATGCAGACTTCAAAGCGCCCTGCGGTAAGGGCAAATCCTTCAGCGTGCGGAATGCGAGAATGGATGATTCTTAAAGAATGAGCGATCGCTCACTCCTCCGACTGAACTTATCTTACTCACCCCACTAACCCATCACCCCATTACCCCATCACTCCACTCACTACTCCCACTCAATCGTCCCCGGTGGCTTCGACGTAATGTCATACACCACGCGGTTAACGCCATCAACTTCATTGACGATGCGGTTGGAAATGGCCTCCAGCAGCTCATAGGGAGCCCGTGACCAGTCGGCAGTCATGCCGTCTTCGCTAGAGACGCAGCGCAGCACGATGGGATAGGCATAGGTTCGCTGATCGCCCATAACGCCGACGCTACGCACGGGAAGCAACACCGCAAACGCTTGCCAAAAGTCGTGGTACATGCCGCGATCGCGAATTTCCTCACGCACAATATAGTCAGCGTCACGGAGAATATTGAGCTTTTCAGCCGTGACTTCGCCCAGTATGCGAATAGCCAGGCCGGGGCCCGGAAAGGGATGTCGGCGCACAATTTCTTCCGGCAGTCCCAGCGATCGCCCCAGTTTGCGCACTTCGTCTTTAAATAGCTTGCGCAGCGGCTCCACCAGATTGAACTGTAGGTCTTTAGGCAAGCCGCCAACGTTATGGTGACTCTTAATTTTCACCGCGACGCGCTCTCCCGTCTTAGGATCAACATTCGTATCAGCAGATTCAATCACGTCAGGATAGAGCGTGCCCTGAGCCAGGTAGTCAAACGGACCGAGGCGACGCGACTCTGCTTCAAAGACGCGAATAAACTCGTGGCCGATGCGCTTGCGCTTTTCTTCGGGATCGGTGACGCCGTTGACTCGTTCGAGGAAACGATCGCGAGCATTGACGTAGCTCACATGAATATGGAATTCCTCTTCAAACAGCTTCACCAAGCGCTCGGGCTCACCTTTGCGCATAAAGCCCTGGTCGATAAACATGCAGGTTAAGTTATCGCCAATGGCGCGGTTCAGCAAAAACGCCAAGGTCGAAGAGTCAACGCCACCGGAAAGCGCTAGCAGTACCCGGCGATCGCCAACGCGAGCCCGGACTTCGCGAATCGCTTCTTCAATAAAAGCTTCCGTCGTCCAGGTTGGCTGACATTCGCAAATGTGATAAACAAAATTGCGAATTAGGGCCTGCCCACCAACGGAATGCACCACTTCGGGATGAAACTGAACGCCGTAAAATTTGCGCTGATGGTCGGCGATCGCGGCACTGGGCGTGTTGTCGGTGTGCGCCAGAATCTCAAACCCAGTGGGCATCTGCGTCACCGAGTCGCCGTGACTCATCCACATTGTGGAGCCGTCTTCAACATTGGTCAGTAAATCAGTCGGGTCATCAATTAAAAGGGATGCCTTGCCATACTCTCCCCGTTGAGCCTGCTCGACCTGCCCACCTAACTGCTGCACCATGAGCTGCATGCCATAGCAAACTCCCAAAACTGGGATACCTAAATTCCAGATTTCTGGATCACAGTGGGGCGCGCCTGGGGCATAGACCGAATTGGGACCACCGGAAAGAATAATCCCTCGGGGGTTTAGCTGTTTCAGCTGCTCTACCGTCGTACGATAAGAGAGGACTTCAGAATACACTTCGGTTTCACGAATACGGCGAGCGATGAGCTCCGAATATTGTGAGCCAAAATCGAGAATGACCAGCATCTGTCGATTTAAGGCGGTAGTGCTGGGTTCAGTGGGAATAGCGGGGGTTTGAGTTTGTAGAGTCACGGCAGAAATCCTGTAATTGTCGAATAATGGAAACAATTTATCGTCTTGCTGATCTACGAGCGGTCATCTGGATGTTTTCAGGCTTCGTCAGTCAGGACGGCAGCCCCTTATCAGGACGGCAGACCCTCGCTTATACCGTTGAAGCAGACGCGGTAACGCCAATGCCAGCCGATTTTTAACCTTAAATTGACAACCGCGCCTTAAAGAATATGGGCTAAGACAAAATTGACTAGGTTAACGATAAATAACTAATCAATGCTGGAATTTGTTCGGAATGATAGCGAGTCTGGTTCGTTCCTCATCGCCAAAGAATAACTATTTTTGACAGGTTTCAAAAAACTTATTCTCACTAGCTTATCAAAAGAGTTTGCCATAGTGTGGCGCCGCGACTGCTGGTGGTGATAATTTCTCGCTGACGATCAAATACGGCTGACCCCACAATCACGGTACGGTCAGCGTTTGCCTGAATGTAAGCGATCGCCCGCGTATCGAGGCGCTCCACTAAAGATTGATAAATTTGCTCAACCCAATTTTGCCGCTGCTGCTGATCGAGCTGCCGCAGATGGGCCAAGCCGGACTCAACGGTTGGCGCCTGCAGCAACTGCCGTACGTCTGCGACGGGAAGTCCATGCGCTGCGGCGATCGCGCTCAAAATTTCCTGACGACCGTCAGCTACGGTGTGATGAGTGTGAAAAATGCCGCCCGCCAGCTTAATCAGCTTGCCGTGGTAGCCCAGCAGCAAAATGCCCTGCACGTCGTTCAGCGCCGCTTCGATGAGCAGTGGCCCAATCCAGTTGCCCGTTTTGATCCGTCGCTCAGCCGGAATGCCCAGCGCCAGCGCTCGATCCAGCCCATTTTCCCCTACGCAAAACACTAGCGTGTCAAACTGCTGGGCTTGCTCCCGGACAGCCTGGCGAAATGCTTCTAATTGACCGGGAGCGCTCAAGGGCTGGGCAATGCCAGAAGTGCCCAACAGCGACAGACCGTCCACCACGCCAAAGGCCGCGTTGGAGGTGCGTAACGCCAGCGATCGCCCTTCCGGCAAAATGACGGTGACGCTAATGGCTTTGTTAGGGGGCAGCAGCGGCTCCAAATTTTTCTGCAGCAAAGTCCGAGCATAGGCATAAATAGCCGCCGGCTGCTGGTCACCACTTAGCTGCCGTCCGATGCCCTCCCCGCCCTCAATCAGTACTCGCTCAGGCTGCGTCTCAGCCCCCCAGCGCACCACGGCCCAAATCGGCGTATGTCTCGTCAGGTCTAGATTATCGCCGGGATCGCTGCGGGTGATCGCGAGGGCCGAACCGTCCGGCAGCCCGGCGGCTTGTTCAACGGTGACAGTGGCAGGCTGTTCAGGCTGCACCAGATTGAGCGTGACCGAGCTGACCGGCGCCTGCGGGTTAAGCAGCTTTTGTAACGCCGCGATCGCGCTGGCGCAGGCAAAGACCGGTAGCGTATATCCGGCCCTCGGTGGAGTCGAGTTAGTCATATCAAACGGTCTGTTTGACCATTAAAATATCGCTAAAGTTGAGAAAAATCATGTGCTTGCATTAGGCTGCCGTTGATTGTGGCCTCGGGCAACGCTTTATTTGAACTGCAGCGACAGCGGTGATTTTGCTCTTGTTAAAGTTTTTCGCCAATTCTTTTGATAAAAGTGGTTTATGAACCCTATTGATTATCTCCGCATCAGTCTGATTGACCGCTGTAATTTTCAGTGTCAATACTGCATGCCAGAGGGGGCCGATCTCGCCTATGTGCTCCGGCAAGATTGGCTCACGCGGGCTGAGTTGCGATCGCTGTTACAGCACGTTTTTATCCCGGTTGGCTTTACTCGCTTTCGACTGACGGGGGGCGAACCGCTGTTACGTCCGGATGTGGTGGAAATTGTGGGGGACATAGCGGGCTTGCCTCAAACTCAAGATCTCGCTATGACGACTAACGCCTTTCTGTTGGCGAATAAAGCGGAGTCTCTGTGGCAGGCGGGCCTACGTCGCATCAACATCAGCCTGGATTCGCTTGACCCAGAAACCTTTCAAGCAATTGTAGGCGGACGCGGTCGGTCACGCTGGTACGACGTCTGGGAGGGCATTCAGGTGGCCCATCGCCTGGGGTTTACGCCGCTGAAGTTAAATGTCGTCGTGATTCCTGGCGTCAACGATGGAGAAATTCTTGACCTGGCTGCTTTAACCCTGGAGCGAGAGTGGCACGTTCGCTTCATCGAATTTATGCCCATCGGCAACGATAGCCTGTTTCAGCATCGCGGCTGGATTGCCTCAGAAAACCTGCGGCAGCAGATCCGCGATCGCTGGGGGTTACGGGAAGGCAACGTGTGTGGCAACGGTCCCGCAGACGTGTTCCAAATTCCTGGTGCGAAAGGGACGCTGGGCTTTATTAGCCAAATGTCAGAATGTTTTTGCGATCGCTGCAACCGCATGCGTCTTTCTGCCGATGGCTGGCTGCGTCCCTGTTTGCTGAACGAGACCGGTCAGCTGAATCTGCGAGAACAACTTCGCAGCGGCGTGCCGCTGGCTGATATTCGCGCGCAAGTGGCCGAGCTAGTGTACGCTAAACCCGACATTAACTTCAAAATGCGTGAGTCAGGCACCACTGGCGTTTACAATCGCACCATGTCTCAAATTGGCGGCTAATTGATTGCGGTGATTCTGCTCCCTGGCTCAGGAAACTGAAACGAGCGTGAGAATGCATATGCCACATAGCTTTTGGCATCAATTGACAGCGCGCCCCAAGTCTTGTCCTGGTTCTGATGTGCAGTAGGCATTGACCTCATCAATGATTGCTGACTCTTCAATCGCCAGGGTTTCAATTTCATCAATAGTTGTCGTGGTCTCCTCACCGACCGCCTGCAGACTATCAGAAAGCTGGTCTTCAGTTTCTGAAGCAGCTACCTGGGCCATCGCATCACTAACCGTTGTTAGCGCCGTGCTGAACCCAGCTACCAGGACAACATATTCGTCACGATAATTAGTCAGCTGCGTGTCAGTGAGAGACAGTGTGTCCAAATCGCTGGCCACCGTTTCGAGGCTGGCCGTTATGTCGCCAGCGGCATCAACATACTGCGAGGCCGCAGCGGTGATTTCTGCTAAAGTTTCGGCAGCCACAGCGTTTTCGGCAAAGGTGGCGATTTCGGCCTCGAAGCTGTTCATCACCTCTCGATGGCGATTAACGCCGGTGGCAAACTGATTGCATTCTTCAATCATTGGACCGGATTGTGCCATCGTCGCCGGATTGACGATCGCGATCGCACTCACCCCGCCTAGCAGTCCAGCCAAGAAAACGCGCAGCGATCGCCCTGCCCACCATAAAGACTTTCCGACACTCATATTTGCGGATCAACTCTACTCAACAGCGGCATCGATCATAGCGAACTGTTTCACAAACGGTGCACGCCTCATTTCGAGCACTAACTAAATCCGGCAAGAATCAGCAACACCCCGGCTCCCACAGCAATTATCGCCAAGACTAAGCCCGCATTGGGACTGCCTTTCCAGGAATAATCTTTTTCTTCAGGCATAACGACATCCTACTTGCAGCACTTCATCATTGTGACACTGCCTGCCTAAGCTTGCAGACGCCGACTTGCCAAGCGCCAAAATCCAGGGTGCGCGAATCAGAACTAAAATACTTGCGGGGCGAACCCTGCAGCGCCCATTTCACAAATTTAGCTAAAGACTGAAGTGCTCTCAGCCCGGGTCTTTGAACGCTAAATGCTAGCGGCCTCTAAGTTGAAGTCAACTCTACGAAGCGACGACTGAGTCTTTGGGACGCGCAAAAATCATTCGCCCTGCCGACGTTTGCAGCGCCCCCGTCACCACCACCACAATTTCGTCACCAATAAAATTGCGCCCTTCTTCAACCACGACCATCGTGCCGTCGTTCAGATAGCCAACGCCCTGCTGCGGTTCTTTACCCTGCTTCAGAATTCGCAGGCCCATGTCATCTCCAGGCAGATAATTGGGTCGAATGGCCTGGGCCAAATCGTTAATATTCAGCACCTTGACTTCTTGGAAGCTGGCGACCTTATTGAGGTTGAAGTCATTAGTCAGCAGCATGGCGTCCAGCTCCTGCGCTAACCTCACTAGCTTGGCGTCCACCGTCGACACATCGTCGTAGTCAATGGATGACAGGACGACGCGGTTGGCATAGGTTGCCCGAATTCGATTCAGCACATCTAAACCACGGCGCCCGCGCACTCGCTTTTGATCATTCGAAGCGTCGGCCACCTGCTGTAATTCTTGTAAGACAAACTGCGGTACCAAAATTTGTCCTTCAAGAAAACTGGTTTCCAGCAGTCCTTCGATGCGGCCATCGATAATACAGCTGGTATCTAAAAGCTTGGTTTTGGATGGTTTAAGGGTGCCTTCGGCTACCAGCGTCGATTCCATCGTGCCGGGATTAATCAGGCGCAGGAGCGATCGCCCGTGGGTATCCGCCAGATTCATACCCGAAACGGCAAAAATCACGCTCCCCATTACCGCCAACAGCGGTTTAATAAAGCCGAACTCATTAGGAATTGGCAGCAAAAATAGCGGTGCCAGCATTAGATTGGCAATTAACAGCCCCACAACCAGCCCAATGGCGCGGCTCAGCAGGCGATCGGGCGGTAGCTCGCGAATTTGCGCCTCCAGGCGCCGATAGCTGGTTTGCATGACCAAACCAATCGCAGTGCCAAATAAGGCCCCAAAGCCCGCCGTTACCGAACTCAGACCTTCTAAGCTACTGACTTCGCTCAGAGCACCTGCTGGCAGCAGTTCAGGCGCGTAATAGCCAATCCCCGCACCGGCAATAATAAATGAAACAAGGATGAGTGCATCTAGCATAATGACAAGCCACTATGGCTAAGAAAAAGGTTATGTATCCAAATCATGCAGGTGTCCCCCTTCTAAGGTACGACACCCCACAATTAAGGCATATAGCCTATGAGGTTCTTTACCGCACTATTCCATACGGCAATCAACCCTTTAGCTTGAAAACTAGCGGTTCAAATCAATTCATGCTTTGATTTGCAGCAATTTGTCACACTCCAGTTGGCCTGACCACTCGAAAGCGGCATCAAATTAAATCATTGTGAAAAGTTGGTCACAGACAGTCACGTCAACGCGGCGGCATGGTGGGCGAGGTGGTCGCCGATGAAGGTGGCAATGAAATAGTAGCTGTGGTCATAGCCCGGCTGCATACGCAGAGTCAGCGGGTGATTAACGGCCTTGCAAGCCGCAGCGAATAGTTCCGGCTGCAGCTGCTCTTTGAGAAAATTGTCTGCTTCGCCCTGATCGATCAGGATAGGTAGTCGTTCAGGCGCATTTTTGACCAAGTGGGTGGGGTCATAGGCGAGCCAGTCACTCATGTCACTGCCGAGGTAGTTACTGAAGGCTTTTTTGCCCCAGGGCACCTGTGATGGCGCCACGATGGGCGCAAAAGCCGACACGCTTTGGAACCGTCCCGGATTGCGGAGGGCAATCATTAGGGCACCATAGCCACCCATGGAATGACCCATGATGCTTTGGCGAGTTTCGAGAATGGGGAAATTGGCCGCGATCGCCCCCGGCAATTCACTCACCACATAGTCATACATGCGGTAGTGTTGGGCCCACGGTTCCTGGGTAGCGTTCAAATAAAAACCGGCACCGCTGCCAAAGTCGTAGCTATCATCTTCGCCGGGCAGATTGCCGCCTCGGGGACTGGTGTCGGGGGCAACGATGATTAGGCCATGCTGAGCCGCATGCTGCTGGGCGCCCGCTTTGGTAATAAAGTTTTGCTCAGTGCAGGTCAGACCGCTAAGCCAGTAGACGACTGGGCAAGACTGGGTTTCTGCCTGCGGCGGCAGATAGACGGCAACATTCATGTCGCAGTTCAGCGCTTGAGAATGATGGCTATAGACATCTTGCCAACCGCCAAAGCTGCGCTGGTGATTAGTGAGCGTGAGCGTGTTGGGTGAGTTCATCGGCGCTGTATGGACCTGGAGACCGGCGAAAATCGATAAATAGTGGACGTTAGAGAGCCAGCACAGGGCCAGCGATTAATCAATAAGTCACGACGGAGCGGATGCTTTTGCCCGCGTGCATCAAATCAAACGCCGTGTTGATTTCCTCCAGCGGCATGGTTTGAGTAATAACGGGGTCAATTTTGATTTCGCCAGAGAGGAAGCGCTCCACAAAACCCGGCAGTTGGCTACGCCCTTTCACACCGCCAAAAGCCGACCCGCGCCAAACCCGACCGGTCACCAGTTGAAAGGGTCGCGTGCTGATTTCTTTGCCGGCTGCCGCCACGCCAATGATGGTAGATTCGCCCCAGCCCTTGTGGCAGCATTCCAGCGCCGCTCGCATTAATTCCACATTGCCAACGCACTCAAAGCTATAGTCAGCACCACCGTCGGTCAATTCCACAATCACCTGCGGAATGGGAACGTCATAATCCTTGGGATTAATGCAGTCGGTGGCGCCAAGTTGAGTCGCCAGCTCAAATTTGTCAGGGTTAATATCAACGACTATGATGCGTCCGGCTTTGGCCATAACAGCCCCTTGCACAACGCTTAATCCCACGCCACCCAAGCCGAAAACGGCCACCGTCGCTCCTGCCTCGACTTTGGCGGTATTGAGCACGGCACCGATTCCAGTGGTGATGCCGCAGCCGAGCAGACAAACCTTTTCCAAAGGAGCGGACTTATTGATTTTGGCGAGGGCAATTTCGGGCACTACGGTGTATTCACTAAAGGTGCTGGTGCCCATGTAGTGATACAGCGGCTGACCGTCCTTGCTGAAGCGGGTGCTGCTGTCGGGCATCAGACCCTGGCCTTGAGTGACGCGAATGGCCTGACAGAGATTCGTTTTGCCCGATTGGCAAAATTTGCACTCGCGACATTCCGGCACATATAGCGGGATCACGTGATCTCCTGGCTGCACGCTGGTGACGTCCGGGCCAATTTCTTCGACAATGCCGCCGCCCTCGTGCCCCAAAATTGCTGGGAAAAGACCTTCCGGGTCTTTACCTGAAAGGGTGTAAGCATCGGTGTGGCAAACGCCTGTGGCGACAATGCGCACCAGGACTTCACCCGCTTTCGGCCCAGCCAGATCAACTTCTTCGATCGCCAAGGGTTGACCGGCTTCCCAAGCGATCGCGGCCCGTGTTTTCATGCGTTTGTCTCCCCAGAAATGTCTACCCAGCCAAGTAAAACCAATGCCCTTCAGAATGACATCGAAAACCGTTGTCTGAACAATTGCTCAAGTTTTCTCAAAAGTTCCTTACACTCGGCAAGTTTTAGTGTGGCGCCCTGCAGATTTGGTATTTTTACTCCCAGAAAGCTCCCAAGCTGCTTGTGATCATCTAAAGATTTAAGGCCAGCTGATCAACATTGGTGGGGGGCATCCGTTTGCGAACTTTGGGCGGTTTAATGTTGACGTGGGCTACAAACCAGGTGCGGAGAGCGATCGCTTGCTGGGTGGTCAGCTCCGACAGCACTAATGGTGCGGGAAACAATGTCTCAGGCAGTTGCTGAGTCCAGGCGACCTCGCTGCCATGGCGATCGCTGCCAAATGGGGTCAAATCATCGGGTAGATCTGCTAAGTAGGGCACCACGTTGTCGCGAGTTAGGAACCGACTACGCTGCTGTTCCAGTTGAGCGACCCGCCGCTGCCGCGCCTGCCGATAATCGATAATGGGCGCTGGATAGCCCTCGACTGGGGGGGGACAGCCTAACTGCTGAGGATGCAAGTGGGCGAGTTCAGGCACCCACTGCTGAATAAAAGCGCCTTCGGGATCGCATCGATCAACCGCCACCTGACCGGGATTGTAGATGCGTGTCCAAGTTTTATCGAGACAGTGGGTGACACCAGACTGCATGGCCCATTGGTAATGATCGATGGGGCAATCCCCATCAATTAAGTGCCGCATAAAGTGTAGGGCCCCAAAGCGCCAGTCCATGCCCAGCAAATTGCTGAGGAAGCTGGAATAGATGGCTCGTGAACGAAAGTTCAATGCCTGCCAGCCGCCCGTAGCCTGCAGGCATCGTGCTGCGGCATCCACAATGGGAAAGCCCGTTTGACCAGTCTGCCAGGCTTCATAAAGCGCTTCGTCAAAGGCCCAGCCGTCTTCATCGAATACCTTGTAAAGCGATCGCAATTCTAGCTGTGGCAGGTAACGAAATCGCTGGGCGAAACCGCTGCCCCACCGCAGGCGGGCAATCAACTGCTGATGACTCCGGCGAATGCGAAAGTCCCCCTGATCGGGAGTGCGCTGAATCGTTTGCACACATTCCCGGACGGAAATTGCCCCAAACTTGATGTGAGGGCTGAGGCCGGTGGTTGCTTCAGCGCTGGGATAGGACAGTTGCCAATAGTAGCGATCGCTCTTGGCCTGTAAAAAATTGGTCAAAAACTGACGCGCCGCCGCCGTCCCTCCTGGCGGAATAAATTTATCATCGGCTCGGTGATCAAGGGCCGTCAGTTTTGGCAGCGGCTCGCTGACAATATCAGCCGGCACTTCAATGCGGGTCGGCGTGGGCACCAAAGGAGCCGCCATATCCCGAAACCAGCGCCCTCGATATTGGGGATAAGGAATCAGCTCATCAAGGCTGGCCGGCGGCTCAAACCAGCGAATTTTCATCGCCTCTTGAGCTAAAGCTGCGTTTAGCCGCGCGTCTCGCACCCGGCCATAAAGGCGCTCGCAATCGGTGTAGGCGTAGATCCCCTCGGCGGCGGTCTCACGCACCAAATTCGGCAGCACTTTAACCGGGTCGCCCGAACGCAAAATCAAGCGTCCGCCCTGGGCCTGCAAATCAGCATCCAGTGACGCCAAGCAGTCCAGCATAAAGGCCACCCGCGCCGCCCCGGTCTCAGGGTGATGCAGCAAAGCCCGGTCAAAAATGAACACAGGAATCACTAAGCCGCGCCGCGCTGCCCGAAACAAAGGCTCGTGGTCACAAATGCGCAGGTCTCGGCGAAACCAAACCAGGGTGCGATTCATGGAATAAAGGGTTTGACGACCAGATGAGAGATGCGCTCAACTGCTGATCACCTTAGCAAATCTTTAAATTAGCGATCGCCTTTACTAAATTAGTAAACTTGTACTATATTTGTATCAAAGCTTGGTCGGCAGTCCAGTCATTTGATTGGTTGATGAGTCTGTAGTCGGCCACTGCCCTACAATTTGCCGCTATGGAGGAGGGAAGTCATGACCTACTCACCATCCAATTCACGCCCTCACAATCAGAACCTCACCAGCTATTATCACTCTGGGAACCCCCACCAGGCACCATCGTCCCCGATGCCGACTGCCGATTTTGCTCCACCCCGCCGAGCAGTTCCCTCTCACTCGCATCAAGTTCCTCATTCGCCTACCCAGAGGCAATATCGATCAACGGCTAGGCAGCCGATGGGAGGCGTAGCGATGCCTCCTTATGTCCGTCAGAAAACAGCCACCTCGCCCCAGCGAGTAGTGCGTTCTGTGCGCCGCCGGGCCGTCCGCCGGCGATCGCTATTGTGGTCCTGGTTGACCCGAGGCGGCGTCGTGGCTGGCGGCAGCGTGTTGGCTTTGACGACGCTGACGGCAGGCCCCAAACCCTTCGCCGATCAGGCGGCGACCAGCACGAGCGAAAAAGCCGTTTGTCAAGAAATTGTCCAAGACAAGTCGGTGCTGTCGCGGTCTGAATTATCCGAACTGTTAGCGGTTGCCGAACGTGCCCCCAAAGCCGATGTCCGGGCCGTGATTGCCGAACCCTACTGTACGCTGTCTAACGTAGAAGTGCGCGAGGGCGTTACCGCCCGCAGAGAAGCCTATCCCCTAGAGTTCAACCCTGAAACCTGGTTTATCGTCCTCTATGAGGGCGAAGAGTACGCTGGATTTGATTTCAGCTTTTCTCGTTAGAACCCGTCTCTGAGCTAAAGCGGTAATGTCGTGAGATGGGGCCAGTTCCAGAGCAATTCATATTTTAGTCAGAACCCTTCAGCGCCCCTATGAACAGCAACTTTGTTGTTCATGGGGGCGCTGAAGGATCAAAAATCTGACTTGTCCTAATGAGTTAGCGACGACCCCAAAGGATGGAGCCATCGCTAGCCCAAGCGGTCTGGTCGTCAAGTAGGCATGTATGTCGGCTCCATTACGGAAGGTTCAGTGCCGATGGGCAAGGCATCTCCAAAGGGATCGAGCTCTGCCGCATCGCTGTCGGTTTCTCCAGTGCCGATCGCCGCATCGGTGGCTACAGCATCGGTGGAGTTAATCGCAATCATCTCGAACGGATCATCGGTCATCAGCTCAGGCGTGACTGCGGGCTCACTGGCGATCGGAGCTACGTTTGTGATCATATCTGGCTGAGCATGATCACCCGTCAGCGGCCCCGATTTATCCATGCCCGTTAGCTCATCGATGCCGCTTTCCATGCCGGAATTAGGGCTATCAACAAAGGCGTAGTCGAGACCGGTAGAGTCGATCGCTTTGCCGCCGCCACCATTTTTGCTGTAAGCCGTAGCGGTCAGACTTACTTCACCGAGTTCGGGCGCTTTGCCTTTGTAGTCGGTCTTTTGGTTGCTAAACAGCGTGTAGGGATCAACATTTTCGGTGCGATCGCCCACATTGGACTTGAACTTAACGCTTTCCACCTCTGAGGCATAGAAGTGGTCAGGGTTGACCTTAGCAACGACGCTGAACTTTTCCAAATCCACTCCGCTCAGGTCTACCTGCGCGCCGTTTGTCAAGTTCTCGTAGCCGCTCACAACTTCGTCGGTTTCGCTGTTCACTAGGGTGAAGCTGAACATCTCCTCGTCGGTGATGGTGTCGCCGACCTGATTAGCCGTGGGGTCATCCTCGAAGATGTCTTTGCCCAAGCCCTTGATAACAAAGGTGCGCATTCCGTCAACGGTAATCGCATCGCTAATGGCATCAGCTTCTGCTGCCCCATCTTCAAAGCGCAGTAAGCTCAGGAAAGTATCATCGTGGGCCGCCCCAGCTCGTGGGCCGCTTTGGTCGTTGGCATTTTGCTCCGAATAGACGGTCTGATAGAAGTCGCCGTCCTGGGTGAAGCTCTCGCCTAGCTTGGTGGTATGACCGGCCAGCTTCAGCGTGTCTTCTCCGGCATCGAAGTTGGCAATATCGATGAAGCCAAAGACACCGGCCCAGTGGTCATAAGCCGCGCCGTTTTCACCCGCTACGCCTTTGCCATCGATGCGACCGTCATTCTGGGTGTGCTTCAGCATAAACTTAGGCTGCGCGCCCAGTTCGCTGACCAAGGCCAGACTATCGGCATTGCTGTCATCACCCAAATCGACCGAGTGGGTGGCGCCAAAGTAATCGGCGGCGGTTTGGATAGGATTAGCCTTCAGGTCATCCAGCATTTCATGATAGTTACCTTCAGGAATCTCTTCCGAGCCGTAGATGATGACAGAGTCCTCACCTGCCCCAGCCTGGGTCATGGTGCTGGTGCCGGTGTAGGTGCGGAGGCTGAGGGTATCGTTATCGGCCGTGCCGTCTACTTTTTCAGCAGTGCTGTCATTGACGGCAACAGTGATGCCTTCGACTGGTTCCCGAGGGGGAGCCGAGTCTGGGGGATCTAACGGTGCCATAATCTCTTCAAAGCTCTTGTCTTCAGAGGCATCATTGCCGCTGCCAGAACTACTGCCATCAGGTGCACTGTCAATCACCATGTAGCTCAGGTCAACAGTCGCTAGCGACTCGCCTTTAGCTTTATCAGCGCTGTAAACCGTGGCGGTAAGCTTATGAATGCCGGTTTCCAGGACTTCACCGCTGTAGTTGCTCTGTTTATCGCCGAATAGGGCATAGGGCTCAATATTTTCAATTTGCTGTCCCGCATCAGTCTCAAATTTGACGCTTTCAACCTTGTCAGCATCGGGATGATTGGGATTCACCATCGCCTTGATGCTGTACTTGTTGAGGTCGAGGCTGTTGAGGTCAATCGTGTCGCCGCTGGTTAAGTCTTCATAGTTGACGACTACGGTGTTATTGTCCGCATCCACCAGCGCAAACTTGACCAATGCCTCAGTCGGATCGGGCATGGGATCCGGCGCGGGATTCGGATCGGGTGTAGGGTCCGGATCCGGCATGGGATTCGGATCGGGCACTGGGTCGGGATCCGGCGTGGGGTCGGGATTCGGCACCGGAGTCGAGCCTTTCAGGGGCGACTGGGGCAAGTTGGTATCTTTGAGGAAACCATCATTGCTCAAAGTAATGCGATCCAACACATAGCCATCAGAGCGGCCCGAAATTTCCAGGCGATATTTAGTGTTGGCGTCTAACGCCACCTTAGCGCCCGATTTCTTGTGGTTAGCGTCAAAAGTATCGCCCCATTTCAAGTCTCGGTCGGCCCCGCCAAGGCCGGTAAAGAGCTTGGTGGGGGACTGCACGACTTCACCAGTTGCGGCATCCACGATCGCCACATAGGCGTCATTGCCGGTATCGGTACGTTCTTGGCCGCTGTTGCCATTTTCATAGCGATCGCCGTTATTCATCGCCGATTTCACTCGACCAGAATGCAGCGCAATGTGATATTCGCCCGCTTCATCAGTCTGGAAGTTGTAAGTCAGCTTTTGACCGTCAGGAACTTTGCCGTAGCTGCTGCGCTCTGAGTCCCACAGCAAAGCCTGTTCACCATCCACCGTTGCCGTTTTCCAATCGCCCTCGGGTGTGGCCGATTCAGCCTCAATCACGACTTGGCCGTTCTGCGCCAAAAAGATCGGCTCTCCCTCACCAGGACCAGCAGGCGGCTCTGGCAATGGATCAGGCGTCGGATCGGGATCGGGTACCGGATCAGGTGTCGGGTCAGGATCGGGCACTGGGTCAGGCGTCGGGGCAGGAATGGGAGCAGGGCTGCCATCCGCCAGCTCACTGTTGCGCACAAACAGTACCCAGTCTTTGCCGGTATCTTCTGGCGCATCGGCCACCGAACGCACATCTCCCCCTTCAATCTGACCGGCTGGCCGCAGATCGCCACCCTCACGCGGGTTATACCAATACACGTCAAAGGTCTTGCCGGCCTGACCGCTGAGGTCAATTTCGACATCAGTAGCCTCGCCATAGGGACGATAGGCGACGTAATATTCCCCGGCCTTCGCCATCACATAGTCGCCACCGTCGGGGGTAAGGTCGTCGGTTTCTGACATTTCCCAAAAGGGAATGTGCTCATTGAAAAAGTCCGTAGCCGCTGCCGTCCAGTCCCAGACCGACTCAAACGCATCGAAGGTATCAACGTTTTGGTCAAAGGAATGGCCGCTTGACTGCTTGATGTACCAGTTCACGCCGGAACCGCCGACCGTCAGGCTGCCCCAGAGAGCTTGGCGCTGCTTGACTTCATTGGCCTCATCGGGATTGTTGCCGTAGGGCTTGAAGATGCCGCGATTGCTAGAGTCTTCATCCCAGGCCGCAACCCAAGGATCGCCAGCCGCCGCCGACTCTTCGAGATACTGCTGGGTTTTGCGGCGAATGTTGTCGCCACCAGTTTGGAAGGAAGGTCCGTCAAAGGCTTCAACTCCCAGCAGCGGCTCATAAACCTGATCAATCTGACCCGGAAAAGTGTGCATCACGGTCAAATGGTCATAGGCATCAACGGCTTTGATGTGCTCCGCCATGTCGATGCGCTGCTCGTTAGTGTTGGTGTTTTCCTCGCCCATGTTCCATTGGATGCCGTTGGCATGACCAAATCGGGCAATCATTTCCCGCATGTAAATCAGGCGCTCGGCACTGAGGCTAGAGCCCTCTACGGGGGTGCCACCATTCAAAAGCTGGTCGTTTTCGGTCTCTTGCAGCAGGATATTTTTGTAAATCCCCTGGTTGTCCATGTGGTCAAACAGAATCTCCCACTGAGCCAGCTTGGAGACATCAAACACGGAAAAGTCATCGACCGTGAGGCCGTTGGTGGAGTTAGCCGCATCGGCAATGGAATTTTTATTCGTGCTGACATTGCCAAAAGCTTCGCTCGCCCAGGGCCAGACGTCGCGCCCGTCGCCTCCAGCGGTGTTGGTCAAAATGTAAATCGTGTTTTGGCCCTGCTCTGCCAGATAGTTAACGGCGCCAATGATGTTGTGGCCTTCGCCGCTACCCCATTCCGGATCGCCGGCGTTGTAGCTGCCGGCATGGGTGGAGTAATCATGGCGGCCTTTGGCGGTGTTATCGATGTCTTGGTTAGCCAGAAAGTTTTCGGGCACGCCTGGACCACCTCGAATAAAGTAGTCGCCATCGCCTTGATACTGCAGATAGTGGCCGCCTTCTTCCTGCAGGAGCATGCCT
>JBCCJU010000078.1:0-25493 GCA_039027715.1 Cyanobacteria bacterium P01_C01_bin.120 | reverse complement strand
CAGCGTGGCTAAATAAGCCTCAATTTGCGGCTTGAACTCGTTGTCCCAGGCGGGACCCATGTAGCTCCAGGTGTTTTCTACGGACTCGGGGAGATCAATCATGACGACGGTCGCTCCCAGGGCCTCTAGTTGCGCAACGGCACTGTCCGTCAGCGCATCCACTTCGGCATTGCCGCCGAGAAAATCCGTAACCAACCCAATGCGAGCGCCATCCAGAGCGGTTTCATCCAAAAATTCCGTGTAGTCTTCGATAATGTAGGGCTCGCTTTCTGCCGTGCGCGGGTCGGCGGGGTCGGGACCCGCCATGATGCCTAGCGCGATCGCCGCATCGGTCACCGTCCGCGCCATCGGTCCCGCCATATCGAACGACAGCGTCAGCGGCACAATGCCGTCGCGACTGACTAAGCCCATCGTCGGCTTGATGCCCACCAGGCCAGTCACGGCAGACGGGCCACGAATCGACCCGGCAGTATCGGAGCCCGTGCCCAACGCGGCGAAATTGGCGGCGATCGCCGCTGCCGTGCCGCTGCTAGACCCCGAGGCATCGCGACCCAAATTGTAGGGATTCAGCGTCAGTCCGCCCAGGGAGCTGTAGCCCAACCGCCCATAGGAAGCGGCGAACTCGCTCATGTTAGATTTGCCGAGAATGATCGCCCCCGCCTCGCGCAACCGCTGCACCACAAACGCATCATCAGGGGGAATCGCTTCGGCCAGCACGTCCGACCCAGCAGTAGTCGGCAGGTCCGCCGTGTCGTAATTGTCTTTAAGAATGATGGGAATACCGTGCAGCGGCCCCATGATTTCGCCCTGCGCCCGCGCCTCGTCCATTGCGATCGCCGTTTCCAGCGCGTCGGGATTGATCGTAATCAGCGCGTTGATCGCTGGCCCCTCATCTTCGTATGCCGCGATGCGGTTGAGATAGAGCTGCACTAATTCTTCAGAGGTCAGCGCCTCAGCCTCCATCGCTGCCTGCATATCTTCCACTGTTGCTGTTTGCAGGTCAAAGGTTTCTGCTGCTACTGGGGTTATTAGCGATGTTGCAGCGATCGCCAACGCAGCGCCACCCACTCTTAAACTCTTCATGCACTCAATTCCTCACACACTTGCCAATCTAGAGAATCGCTGAGATTCCCTGTGGGCAAGGTAAGGCAGGAGTCAGCTGGGCTTTGTGCCACAGGCTACCAGTGCGAGTCTCAATCGCTGTGATGAGTTAGGTGGTCGCGATACTCGCAACGATCGCCCCAAAATATTCCAGCGTAGGCGTTGCTTGATGCGGTACCTTTGCTAAATCATCCCAGCGACGCAGCTTAACGGCGGCGGGGGCGTGGGGCTGCTGGATGAAGGCGGCGGCTTCGCTGTCGGAGAAAATGCCGCCTTGCAGTTCGAGGCTGTGCTGAGAGGCGGGGGATAGGGCAGCCCAATAGTCGGCATCGACGGCGCAGAGGTAGCGTTTGGCGGCGACATGTAGCTCAATCGGGACGGTCACTGCGGGGGAAAAGAGCTGCTGCAGATAGGGGATGGCGCGGTGTTCGTGGCGATCGTCGATGCCTCGGAGGGCAACGTCATCGCCGAGGTGGTGAACCAGGTGGCCTAAGTCGTGGAAGAGGCAAGCTAGGACAAGTTCTGGGGATTCTCCGGCTTGGTCGGCGAGGGTGGCGCATTGGAGGGCATGGGCGAGTTGGGTGACGGCTTCGCCACCGTATTGGCTGCCGCCGCGATCGCGATAGAGCTGGAAAAGGTCGATGAGTTGGGAGGATGATGGCATGAGAGGAGAGAATTCGGAGGTCGGAATGCGGAATACCCTGCGGGAAGGGCAGAGCCCTACGGAAAGGCCGGCAGGGGTCGGGTTGTGTTGCGGAAAATGGGATGACCCCGCAAGATATCGGGCTAAACCCGCCCGTACCCAAATGCTCCTAAGCGATACGATCGCCTTGGCTGACGACGGTGGTGAGGCGGGGGGCGGTGCCGTCGTGGTGTACGGTGATGAAATCGGCGCGTTTGCCGACTTCTAGGCTGCCGCGATCGCCCGCTAGTTCAATTGCCTCAGCGGGATGCAGGGTGAACAGCTTGGCGACTTCGTAGAGGGGGAGGTCTTGCTGTTGGGCAATCAAAAACATCGCTTGTACAAGGCTTTGGGGCACGTAGTCGGAGGAAATTACGTCCACCAAGCCGTGCGCGATGAGCTCCATTGCGGACACATTGCCGGAGTGGGAGCCGCCCAAAATCAGGTTGGGGGCGCCCATCAGTACCTTGAGGTCGTAGGCGTGGGCTGCTTTGGCGGCATCCAGTGTGGTGGGAAATTCGGAAATATGGGCACCCTCCTCGACCGCGAGCTGAACGTGCTCGGTAGTGGCGTCGTCGTGGCTGGCGAGGCAGACGTTGTGGGTTCGCGCTAGCTCGACCAGTTGTTGCCGATTGTTGTCCGCATTTTGCTGCTGGGCCTCAATGCGATCGCGAATGAAGCCTTCCATTTCCGCTTCGGTGACGCCGTGCTTGCCCTGGTAATATTCTTTGTATTTGTCGATTTTGGCGAACTGCCGCTGACCGGGGGTGTGATCCATCAGGGAAATCAGCCGCAGCATGGGGTGCTTGGCATAGGGGGCGGTGATGTCGTGGACTTGGTCGTAGCCGAGTTCGCAGCGCAGATGCAGATAGTGATCAACCCGCAACCGCCCCTCCTGCTGACCCTGATGAATCGCCTGAATCATCGGGTCAAACTGGGTCATGCGAATCGAGGTCGGCGTGATGTCGCCGATGGCGATCGCATCACACACCGTGGTGATCCCCGCTGCCGCCAAGTCGCGATCGTGGTGAATCGCCGCCATCTCCATGGGCCACCGGACGCTGGGACGCGGTGACAGGCGCTGCTCAAAGTTATCGGTGTGCAACTCCACTAGGCCCGGCAGTAGGTAATTGCCTTGGCCATCGTATCCCTGGGCAACCACACCGGGCTGCACGTCGGCAATGCGGCCATCACGTACGGTCAGCGTGCCCAACACCTCGCGATCGAGCAACTGCAAACGATAGTTGGTGTAGACCTGTTCAGCCATGTTCAGACCCTGATTGAGTTCAGACTTTAGAGTTCGAAATGTGGAGTTGAGAACCTTACTAGAAGTGTATTTCTCAGCGATACCCTATGCCGGTAATGTCTGTGAATAATATCGAGCCGCTTTTCTGAAGCAATAGAGTTGGCATTGCGAAGGTGTTGTAGTCAAGCAATTTTGCGGCCTAAATTCGCGATTTCAAATCACTTATAGAACAACACTTTCAACTATGAAGCTGTAGCCTAGCTCGTTCTGCCTAAATTTGTCTAGACGTTTAAAAATTTGCCTGACTTGGGCGCATAGGCACGACTCTCAAAGTTCGATATGTTCTGGCAAAATGCTTGCCAAAGATAGGCTAAACAAAACTTACTGGCTGCCGGGAAATATCATCTTAAGTCCTAACAAAATCATGGCGGCACCAAAAAAGCGACGCAAAAACTGCTCTGGCAAATCGACGGCAAACTTGGCCCCAATCAGCCCGCCAAACACAAAGCCGAGACAAATTAATAGCGCTGCCCGAACGTCCACATAGCCCTGCTGAAAGTAGGTCCAGGCGCCGAGCAACCCGATGGGTGGCACCAGTAGCGCTAGCGTTGTGCCTTGGGCGTAATGTTGGGAAAATCCAAATAAATATACCAGCGCTGGCGTAATCAGCACTCCCCCGCCGATGCCAATCAAGCCGCTTAAGGTGCCAACCCCCAGCCCTAGCAGCAGTAAAAACGTCCATTCAAATCCCATGCCCGGGCCCTCAAATTGGCTTAAACAAGACTATTACGGATGCGGGCTGAAATGGTGTCAATCACGCCAACCGTCACCACCAAGATAACCAAGATGGCGCACACATTTTGATAGTCAAAGGAGCGAAAGTTTTGTACGAGGGCGACGCCGATACCGCCAGCGCCCACAATGCCAAGCACCGAGGCCGATCGCACATTGGACTCGAAGCGATAGAGCGTAAACGATGTCCACAGGGGAATCACTTGGGGAATCACGCCAAAAATCACCTCCTGGATTTTGCTAGCACCAGTCGCGCGAATGCCTTCGACCGGGCCCGGTTCGATCGCTTCAATCGCTTCGGAAAATAGCTTGCCCAGCGTACCTGCCGTGTGCACAAACAGCGCTAGGACACCGGCAAACGGACCAAGACCCACCGCCACGATGAAAATCAGAGCAAACACGAGTTCATTAATGGCTCGCATGGCATCTAGCAGTCGCCGTACGGGAAAGACGACCCAAGCAGGGCAAATATTTTCTGAGGCCAAAATTGACAGCGGAATCGCCACAATTACCGCTAGCAGAGTCCCCCAAATGCCCATCGCGATTGTTTCCAGGGTGGCTTGAAAGTAAATCCACCAGCGGCCAAAATCGGGTGGAAAGAATCGGCTCACCAAATTCGCCATGGCGTCCACACCGCTGAAGAGTTCCACAAAACTCAGGTCGCTCAGTTGACCCGAATAGATCAGCACCGCGATCGCAAGGATCAAACCACCAATGCTCCAGATCGTCCAGAAGCGCTTTTCCTTCGACAAGACTCTGTGAACCTCAGGAGAGTGCTCCATCGCAGCGGAATTTAAGGGTTGGGTGTCTTGCATAACGGGCTCAGTTAGGATGAATCAGAAAATGGGAACGGGAACACAGTTACGCCACCAAGGAGCCGTCAACAGACTCCTCAGTAGCGGAATAGACTCAACACATTAATGCAGTTAGGTGGTTTACTGCACTGCTTCGAGCTGCTTTTCTAACTCTTCAATCTGAGTCGCCTTATCGGCATCGCTGATAGAGTCATCGTTTTCGACTTCTGCGATTTGCTTCGCAAATTCGAGTTCGCGAACGGTGTTCCAATCGGCATCACCCGCGGGATCAAAGCCTTGCCAATCCAGGGGACCGAGTACCGCTTCATCATCGAAGTTGTGGAAGAAATCTTCGAATTGAGCCTTGAGGCAGTCAGGAATTTCGGACTGGTACGCGATCGGGTCGCTAGGAATTAGCGGTGAAGTCCAGATAATCTGCACCTGCTCAAAGGCGTTGGCATCGGTTTCCTGTAAGCGCAACATCGATTCGCTGTTGTTGGTCGCAACGTCAACCTGGTCATTTGCCACCGCCTGAGCGGTTGCTTCGTGGCTGCCGGCAAAAATTAGCTCGCTAAATGCCGCTTCAGGATTGACGCCGTTTTGCGCAAACACGTAGTAGCTCGGCACCAAGAAGCCCGAAGTAGAGTTGGGATCGTTGAACGCAAAGGTCAAATCACCCGCGTTGTCGATCACATACTGGTCACCATCGCCAGCTTCCACATCGATATCAGGAACGATGGGATTTTCTTTATTGGTAATCAGGTGAGCGTAGTAGCCTTTAGTGCCGTCACCATTCACGGTTTGGGCGAAGGCTTCGGCCCCGGAGCGCGCCGCCGCTTCAATGTAGGACTTGCCGCCGTACCAAGCGATTTGGATTTGACCAGCGCCCATCGCTTCGATCACACCGGCATAGTCGGTGGCATAGAAGCCATTCACGGGACGTCCCATTTCTTCTGACATGGCCGCCAGGAAAGGTTCCCACAGCTCTTGCAAGTTAGCCTGGGACTCAGTAGAGATGATGCCGAAGTCGATCTCGGCCAGTTCGGGGGCGCAAGCTTCACCTTCGGCAGCCGCTGTTTCCTCGGCAGCGTCGGCGCTACCGGCATCAGCGGTGTCGGTAGGCGCACCACTACAGCTGGCAATCATGGCAGTGCTGACAAAAGCCAGCGTTAAACGAGCAGACCAGTTAGTGAATGTAGAAGTCATAACAAACCCTTAGACAAAAGTGGAATATTCAACGTTGGGAAGCAACTAAAACATGAGGAGACGAAAATCGAAAAGCGTTAGCGCTGAGCTGTCGAGAACACTTCGGCATGTCCGCTCAGCACTAGCTCCTCGGCTGCCGAGCCGTAAATTTCGCTGAGTCGATGGTCGTCTAGGGCTTGAGTTGCGCCATCGAAGCGGACAATACCGTCGCGCAAAGCCACCGCCCGGCCAAAATAGCGGCGTACCATTTGCACCTGATGCAGCGAGGCAATGACCGTAATGCCTTCATCCTCATTGAGATGGGTGAGCAATTCCATCACCTTGCGAGCTGACTCAGGATCAAGAGAAGCGATGGGTTCATCGGCCAGGATGATTTGAGCGCCTTGCATCAGACAACGCGCGATCGCCACTCGCTGTTGTTGGCCCCCCGACAGGGCCGAAGCCCGCTTGTAGGCCTGCTCCAGAATGCCGACCCGCTCTAGCGCCGACAGTGCCCGCAGCTTTTCAGCCTTGGAGAAGCTGTGAAAGAGCGATCGCCCCAGCGACACTTTCGACAAGTTGCCCACCATCACGTTTTCAATGACAGTGAGGCGATTGACCAGATTGAACTGCTGAAAAATAAACCCAATGCGGCTGCGCAACTGCCGCGCCTTGGAGTGCAGCTTGCCGTTCGACTGCAGGGGGCTGCCAAAAATTTCTACCGTGCCTTGGTCGCACAGTTGCAAAGCGTTGATATTGCGTAGCAGAGTCGACTTACCAGAGCCCGATGCCCCCACTAAAGCAATCCGCTCGCCAGCGCAAACTTCTACTTGTACGTCTACGAGGGCGGGCTGACCTCGAAAAGACTTCGATAACTGCTTGACACAAACCGCCGGCTGATTGTGGGAAACGTCCATATAAAATTGTGTTAGTGGTCGCATAATGCTTCCAAAATAGTGAGCTCCTGGCATCTTTCCCCGTCATTCCCGAACCAATGGCGCAGAAATAAATAGACTAGACGTCCATACCAAATGACCTATAAAAAGTCATCTGCATTCTCTAGCAAAGGACTTAAGAGGGAGTACACAATAGATTAATCTTGGTTTAAGAAGTCGCTTTTCCTGACAGCTCCCCGTGCATGATTGGCACAGCGTTGATCCACAGCGCCGCTGTCAAACAGTTTTCTTGCTTTGCAAAGTATCCATCTCTCTACATCAGGACTATTCGTATCGTGTGGAGGCTTGAATATCTGTGCAGAGGCCGGCAGCGATCGCGGCCAATCCGCTGCTTAGCGGCAAGAACAGGTCAGCTTTGTCAAAACGCACCAACATTTTCGATTGAAGCGAGCCTCTAAAAGGCGACATAATGTGACGGCCTATTTACCAACAACAGGGATTCTCTAGTTCCGTAATCAGCCCTGAATGTTTCAATTCCTAAAGCGTTGAACACGTGCGCTCCTCGCCAGTTGATAGACTATGCAAACAGTTAACGCAGTCGCCGTCCATTCAGCTCATCGCGATCCCCCTGTGTAATCTGGGCAATTGATTGAGCGCTGTCAATGTGACGGACGGCGATTGTGTTGTTTTTACGTTCAGCACCACGAGCTTGTATCAGAGGACTCATGGTAGATTCCCTTAAAAAGCCAGAATTACAAGAAGAACTGCGTCCTGGGGTGAAAGCACCCGCTGAGGACACAATTTTGACCCCACGGTTTTACACCACTGATTTTGATGAAATGGCCGAAATGGATATTTCGGCCAACGAAGATGAACTAGTTGCCATTCTCGAAGAATTTCGCAAAGACTACAATCGCCATCACTTTGTTCGCGATGATTCATTCAAGCAATCTTGGGAGCACATTGAAGGCGACGATCGTAAATTCTTTATCGAGTTTCTAGAGCGCTCCTGCACCGCCGAGTTTTCCGGCTTTCTCTTATACAAGGAGTTAGGGCGTCGCCTCAAGCATAAAAGTCCCGTATTGGCGGAATGCTTTAAGCTGATGTCTCGAGATGAGGCTCGTCATGCTGGCTTTTTGAATAAGGCCATGACGGACTTTAATCTGCAGCTAGATTTGGGCTTTTTGACTAAGAGCAAAGACTACACCTTCTTCAAGCCCAAGTTTATTTTTTACGCTACTTACCTGTCTGAGAAGATTGGTTACTGGCGCTATATCAAGATTTATCGCCACCTGGAAGCACATCCCGAAAATCAGATTTATCCCATCTTCCGATTCTTCGAAAACTGGTGTCAGGACGAAAATCGTCACGGCGATTTCTTCTCAGCCCTGATGAAATCGCAGCCGCAGTTTTTGAATGACTGGCGGGCTCGCTTATGGTGCCGCTTCTTTTTGCTGTCGGTCTTTGCGACGATGTATCTCAATGATTTGCAGCGTAAGGAGTTCTATGGCGCCCTGGGATTGGATGCCCGGGAATACGATGTCGACGTGATTTGTCGTACCAATGAAAGCGCTGCCCGCGTTTTTCCCGTCACTTTAAATACCGAGCATCCTGAATTCTTTAAGGCCTTAGACAAAGGCGCGGCAGCTAATAATAAGATAGTGGCCGTGAACCGCAGCAATCAGCCGAAGCCGCTCAAGATTTTACGATGGATTCCCCATGTGCTGACGATCGCTTGGCAGCTGATTCGGCTTTACTTTATGAAGCCCATCGATGCTGAAAAGATGAGAAACACCATTCGTTAATTCGTTTTTTCTGCCGCTTTTAGTTAATCGAAAGCCTGGGTGTTTCACCTGGGCTTTCGATGTTTTTGGGGGCTGCTATCCCATGCCGTGCTGTCCGATTTATCGGCGTGTTTCTAGGGCCGGCATTTTGATCGTGTCGGGACTTACAAGTTATTCGATTTTCAATTTCAGATGGCGGCGGCGCAACCGTTTTCAGATCAACGCCTTCAGCTTCAACCTCTATAGCTTTAAGCAGAGAAAACCGGCATTACATCTTTAGTTTGGGCTCCCTACGTCAGTCCGGAGATCTTCTCAACTCCTGTGGAGCGTCAAGGGCAACAACTCTACTCAAGATACGGGCGAGGCGGAGTCGAAGCTGACTTGTACGACGTAAATGTGATTTACAAAACCAAGCACTACAGCAAAGTACCTTGCAAAATCGACTGACGCTGGCTTCATATTTCTTCAACTTCTAAATGCTTTTCAGCAGATTTGTGGTTTTCGCCAAAATTAATTGAAATTCAGGCCTTTAGGTTCAGTCTGGAAAAATCCAGTAACAAAAACCTAAAAAGTCGGCGTAAGTCTTTTGAAGTAAAGGTTTTCTAACATTCTCTGGCGGGGCGCTTGGATTTTTTGCCCTTCAAACCCACTGAATGGTTGAAAAAATTGTGTTTTACGATACAACTAACTGACGCCATAATTGGTGGAATCTGTTTACTACAAGAGTTTGGCTGTTTTTTGCTTTTCTGCTCTAACTGTGCGGTAGTTGCTGAATTAGGGCGATCGCCCACAGCTATTTCAGTTGGGTTTAACAGTTTAAGCACTTCCCGTAGTTCAGGGCTTCCTCTCGACAGGACAAATTTCCTCGTTGAGTTGGTTGCGTTTGCTGTCTGATTTGTGTTGAAAGGACGTTTACTGAAATGTCTAGATTAGTTCTTCGTAAAAGTAGTCGTTCTCGGAGGCGGCAATCTGCCTTCTGGAATGCTAATGTACCGCCGATTTCTGAAGCGGTGCAGTCATATTTTGGTCGCCGTAACGGTTGGACGTGGGTCGCTTGTGTTCCTCTAGCATTGGCTATTCTTGGGATTTGGGGCGTCGCTGCCTATGCCCAGGATGAGATTGCCGCTGCTGATGTGCAGACCGTACTTGACAACATTTTTGTATTCATTGCCGCCGTGCTCGTGATTTTCATGAACGCTGGCTTTGGCATGCTGGAAACGGGCTTCTGTCGTCAGAAAAACGCAGTTAATATTCTGTCTAAGAATTTGATTGTGTTTGGTATCGCCGTGCTGGCCTTTTGGGCGATCGGCTTTTCCTTCATGTTTGGTGGCGGCAGCCCCTTTATTGGGGGCGGTGGCTGGTTCTTGACCGGCGCGCCTGATGTCTATGGTCTGGAGGAAGGCGCTGGTCTCACCATCGATACCTTCTTCTTGTTCCAAGCGGCATTTGCGGCTACTGCCGCCACGATTGTGTCGGGAGCGGTCGCGGAGCGCATCAAGTTTACCGATTTCTTGATTTTCAGTCTTTTGCTCACCGGTGTTTCTTACCCCATCACTGGTCACTGGGTTTGGAGCGGCGATGGTTGGTTAGGGGCTGCTGGCTTCTCTGACTTTGCCGGTTCTACGGTCGTACACTCGGTCGGTGGCTGGGCAGCGCTGATGGGAGCGGCTTTCCTCGGCCCTCGCATTGGCAAGTATCAGGACGGTCGCGTCAATGCCATTCCTGGCCACAACATGAGTATCGCAATGTTGGGCGGCTTGATTTTGTGGATTGGCTGGTACGGCTTTAATCCAGGATCAGAATTGGCGGCTAGTTCGGCGGTGCCCTTTATTGCGGTAACGACCACATTAGCAGCCTCGGCTGGCGGTGTGTCAGCCACCTTTGTGGCTTGGGCGCTCAACGGCAAGCCCGATCTGTCCATGATTATCAATGGTATTTTGGCCGGTTTGGTGGGTATCACTGCGGGTTGTGCAGCGGTTAACTACCTTGGTGCGGTCATCATCGGTCTAATTGCCGGTGTAGTTGTCGTCTTCTCCGTTGGTTTCTTTGACAGCATCAAAATTGATGACCCCGTGGGTGCCATTTCTGTGCACCTAGTCTGTGGCATCTGGGGCACTCTAGCAGTTGGCCTGTTTGCTGTCGAAGGCGGTTTGTTCTTTGGCGGTGGCTTTGCGCAGTTGGGTGCTCAAATTCTCGGTATTTTGAGCATTGGCTTATTCACAGTGGTCTTTTCGTCCATTGTGTGGCTGATCTTAAAGTCCACCCTGGGGATTCGCGTATCTCCCGAAGAAGAGATGAAGGGACTCGATATCGGCGAGCATGGTATGGAAGCCTATAGCGGTTTCTTAAAGGACACTAGCGATATGGGTGGAATTTCCTAGCTTAGTTACATCGCTTCTGTAGTTTGATCCTCTTTTTTGCTGCTGCGGCAGCACACCTTAGTGGCGCTGGCAATTCTGTCAGCGCCATTTTTGCCGCTTGAAGAGCAACACTGCCCCTTTTTATGGCCACAACTTAGTAACAAATCCTTAACCCTTAGAAAATCTGGCTGTTAGGGTGATTTCTAGAGGCGTATGATGAGCCTAGCTGCAATTCTGGAAAATAATGGTTTTTCAGAAAATCTCGAGTCACTGCATCCGTCGCTTTATCCTTATTGCTCTTGTCTAGCCGCCGAATTCCTCCGCCATAGGTCTCGTCCCTGCGTCAGTTCGTTTAATGCGGGTAAGCCTCTGGCAGATTTATCAGAATTTTGCCGCTATCGGATAATGCCCCCGGCTGTTTTTGGCTTTTTTTGACTAGTTCACTGCATCCATGCCTAACCCGGATTCTGTTGTCGAGTCATTGCTCCAAGCAATTCCTCAACTGCGCTCAAAATTTTTCTTCAAAACGTCGCTGACGGCCCTTTCCCATGCGATGGAAGATCAGGTGCTGGCCGGAATTGAGCAGCCGCTGGTCATTGCTAGTTTTCAGCAAGAGCGCTTCTATCAGCAGGAAGCCAATCGTTATCAGCGGATTGCCGAAATCACTGACCAAGTCTATGTTTTGTCGGCGGCGGGCACCAGCTTTGCCGCTGCGGCTGATTTGTATACGACGCTCACCTTCGAAGCGTCAGATGCGCTTAGTCAAGAATGGCATTTGGTGGTGATTGGGGCAAAATATAGCGCCTGTCTGATTTGTCGCGAGCGCCACAGCGCGATCGCCGCGGCGACCCCGCCAGATTCCCCCGTGTTTGACCAAACGCGACGGTTCGAGGGGATTTGGACTCAGGAAAGCATCGTGTGTCATCGGGCGGCCAATTTGCTGCTCGATCGCATTGCCGGCTATCAGCCCGCCCTGCAGCCTAAGATTCAGGCCGCGAGAAAGCGCTATTTACTGCTGTCAGCGACCACCGATGACGTGCCAGTGGGTCCCGGCGCCGATCCTTTTATCCAGCGATTGGTAACCTATTTACAGGCGGGGCAATACAAGCTGTCGAAGGCCTATCGAGAAATCACGATCAAGGAGCGGCGGGAACGGCTGATTAATTCCATCACCTCGGCGATTCGGCGATCGCTCGACCCGGAAGAACTCTTTCAAATTACCGCCGATGAACTGGGTGCAGCGCTCAACAACTGCCGCTGCATTATATATCGCTGTCCTTCAGACGTGGCGGACATTGAAATTCACCATGAATTTCGGCCACCGCAAATGCCTTCACTCATGCGGGTGCCGTGGCCCATCGCCGATAATCCCCTGCTAGAGCACATCAAACGCGAACAGGAGATGATCGTGGTGCCCGATACGCACCAGCCGCCCGCGGCCTTGGCCACCGCGATTGACGCCGTTAACTATCTGCTCGAAGAGTGGTGCATTCGTTCTTGGGCCCTGGTGCCGCTGGTGCATCAGCAGCGGCTCCTTGGCATGATTGAACTGCATCACTACGAAGACCAGCCTTACCAGTGGAGCGAGGACGATCTTGCCCTAGTGGAAGCCGTCGCTGCTCAGCTCAGCGTCGCGGTTATTCAAGCAGATGCCTACGGTAATTTGCAGGAGCTTAATCAACAGTTGGCAGCCCTGGAGCGCACCCGCAGCAATCTGATTGCCATCACGGGCCATGAACTGCGCACGCCTCTGTCAACCATCCAAGTCTGTCTCGAAAGCTTGGCAACGGAGCCAGATATGCCGGAACCGCTGCGCCAAACCATGCTGACTTCCGCCCTCGATGACGCGGAACGGATGCGTAAACTGGTGCAGGATTTTCTGACCCTCTCACGACTAGAGAGTGGACGCATTGAGTGGAATTTGGAAGCTCTGTCGGTGTCTGAATGCGTAGATTTGGCGCTGAGCAGCGTGCAGGCGCGCCAAAGTGAGCAGACCGCTGGCGTGGCGATCGCCGTCGAATTACCGCCTCGTTTGCCCATGGTGAGGGCGGACGGAGAATGGGTGGTTGAAGTGATTGTTAAGCTGATGGATAATGCCTGCAAGTTTACCGATCCCGGCGACACAATCAACATTTCAGCCCGACAAATTGATGAAGACATGGTTCAGATGACGATCGCCGATTCCGGTCGAGGCATTGAACCCTATCGCTTAGAAGCAATCTTTGATCGGTTTTATCAAGAAGAAGGGGCGCTGCGCCGCACGGCGGGTGGCACCGGCCTGGGGCTAGCCATGTGTCGGCAAATTATCGAAGGGTTGGGCGGGCGTATCTGGGCTAACTCGGCGGGCAAAGCCCAAGGCAGTCAATTTCACTTCACCTTGCCCGTTGCCGAAGGACGAGCCATGCTGCAGATGCGACCTGAGCCTGACGATTTGCTGATAGATGATGCGGCGGACGCGGCGCGCTCTCTGCACGAACTTGAGCGCCGCAATCCCTACATCTTGGAATAATCGGCGCGCATTTGGCCAGATGAAGCAAAGCAGCAGCGCCTAATTTAAGGCATCGCAATTTTAAAGAACTGTTACTTTTCCTTGATAAATCCACAGATGGCCCCGGCTACAATAATACAATTTTTGTAACTGAAGGTTAAGAGAGGACGTTTTATGGCGGAAGCTTTAACTGGGCAGACTCCTAAATTTGGCGGCAGCACCGGTGGACTGCTGACGGCAGCAGCGATTGAAGAAAAATACGCGATCACTTGGACAAGCAAGAAAGAGCAAGTCTTTGAAATGCCCACAGGCGGCGCCGCGCTGATGAACGAGGGCGACAACCTGCTATATTTGGCGCGCAAGGAGCAGTGCTTAGCTTTGGGAACTCAGCTGCGAACCAAGTTTAAGCCCAAGATTCAGAACTATAAAATCTATCGAATTTATCCCAGCGGCGAGATTCAATACCTGCACCCTGCTGATGGCGTCTTTCCTGAAAGAGTCAATGAAGGTCGCGAGTCGAATAATCGCAAGGATCGCAGCATTGGCAAAAACCCCAACCCGGTAGACATCAAATTCACGGGTAAGCGACCTTGTGACGTCTAGCCGTTAGGTTTTTATCATCCATATCAACTTAGCTGGGGGGTGTAGCATTGCTATACCCCTTTTAATGTCTGAGTGATCGTATTGGGCAAGCTGCCGCGATCGCCTGTTTCTAATTTCTTTATGGCGTCTGTCCTATGGTTTCACCTTCTCTAGAGCAGTTCACCCACCTGGCCACCCAGGGCAATTTTGTGCCGGTTTATCAAGAACTGGCCGCCGACTTAGACACTCCAGTTTCGGCTTGGCATAAGGTTTGTGCCACTGCCCCCTATAGCTTTTTGCTGGAATCGGTGGAGGGCGGAGAAACCCTAGGCCGCTATTCTTTGTTGGGCTGCGATCCGCTTTGGATTTTAGAAACCCGGGGCCAAGCGACGACTCAGACCTTCCGCGATGGCACCATCAAAACCTACAGCGGCGATCCCTTTGCGGTCCTGCCCCAGTGCCTGGCGCCCTATCAGCCGGTCAAGCTCCCTGAACTGCCTCCCGGCATTGGCGGGCTGTTTGGCTTTTGGGGCTACGAGCTGATTCAGTGGATCGAGCCCACCGTTCCTGTGCATGATCGCACCGCCGCCGACTTACCCGACGGCCTGTGGATGCAGGTCGATAGCCTGCTGATTTTTGACCAGGTTAAGCGCAAGATTTGGGTCATTGCCTATGCCGATCTGCGGCAGCCCGGGCAGGAGCTCCCGGAAGCCTATCAGGCCGCGTGCGATCGCATTACTACGCTTGTGCGTCAGCTAACTGAGCCGCTGCAGGGGCTCGCACCGCTGACGCAGTGGCATCCTCCCGCCAAGGCGTCGGCGGTGGCCACCTCCTATTCCAGCAATCGCACCCCAGCCGATTTTTGTGCCGCTGTACAAACCGCGCAGGACTACATTCGCGCTGGCGACATTTTTCAGGTGGTGATTTCCCAGCGACTATCCACGACGTACCAAGGTAACCCCTTTGATTTGTACCGCTCGCTGCGGCTGGTGAACCCGTCTCCCTACATGGCTTATTTTCACTTCAAAGACTGGCAGCTGATTGGCTCTAGCCCAGAGGTGATGGTCAAAGCGGAAAACGATCCGCGATCGCCGGGCCAAAAAATTGCCACCGTTCGCCCCATTGCCGGCACCCGTCCGCGCGGCGCGACGCCAGGTGAAGATGCTGACTACGCGGCCGACCTGCTGGCCGACCCGAAGGAAATTGCTGAGCACGTGATGCTGGTTGACTTGGGGCGCAATGACTTGGGCCGAGTCTGTGCCAGCGGCACCGTGCGCATCGACGAGCTGATGGTGATTGAACGGTACTCCCATGTGATGCATATTGTGAGCAATGTGATTGGCCAACTGGCCCCCGAAAAGACCGCCTGGGACCTTTTGAAAGCCTGTTTTCCAGCGGGTACGGTGAGCGGCGCACCCAAAATCCGCGCGATGCAAATTATTCATGAATTAGAGCCCCATCATCGTGGACCTTATTCAGGCGTCTATGGCTACTACGACTTTGAGGGGCAGCTGAATACGGCGATCACGATTCGCACAATGATTGTGCAGCCCCAGGGTGCTGGGCAGCATCAAGTCAGCGTGCAGGCCGGGGCCGGATTAGTCGCCGATTCGGTGCCCCAGTCCGAATTTCAGGAGACGCTGAACAAGACTCAAGGCATGCTTACCGCCATTGGCAGCCTCCAATCAGAAGACGCTGCGGCGCCGTCACCAGCAACATAGAACCAATCCAACGAAGCGGCTAAAGCTATCGTCCGCGCCTAGATATCTTCTCTTATCCTTCAGATTCGACTGAGGGCTTAGTCGGCAATTGCCATTTTCCCTGCAGCAGGCGGGTTAAAACCTCGCGCTGATTGATCAGATAAATGCTCACAATCGTTAAAGCCACGCCAAAGGTTTGAATGGGGCTCAACACTTCGCCTAAAAATAAGTTGCCGAACAGTAGGGCGAAGACTGGCGTTAAAAAGGTCAGGGCGCTGAGGCTGGTGAGATTGCCCTGGGAGGCTAAAAAGAAAAAGATGCCGTAGGCCAAAGCGCTGCCCAAAATGGTGGAATAGGCGATCGCGCCCCAACCCGAGGGGCTAATGCCCGACCAAGGCTGAGCTTCTCCCCACAGGGACAACCCCGCTAGGGGCAGACCACCCACAACCATGTGCCAGCCAGTGGCCACGACGGGGTCAGCATGTCGAGAAACATAGCGAATTAGGATGGTGCCCACGGCCATCGACAGTGCCGCCATCAGCATCAGCCATTCGCCCTGATCAAACAGCGATCGCACCAGCATGAGCCCATCTCGGGGAATTTCTGCCAGGGTAAAATCACCGTGCAGCAGACTAATAATCCATTCGTCGGGCAGTCCCAAGAGGCTAATGCCGGATAGCCCCACCGCCAGGCCTAACCAGCCCAGCGGCCCCACCTGTTCTTGAAACAGCCAACGGGCCATCAGCGCCACCGCTAGCGGTTGGGAATCAATCATCACCGAGCCCAAGCCCGCCCCAGTTCGCACCAGTCCCTGGGCCAAAAATCCTTGAAAGAGAGCACCGTCCACCATCGCAAATAACGCAATCCAGCCCCAGCCCCTGGCGCTGATCTGAAAGCTGCGGCCCATCAATAGCGCTGCTATCAGCACAATAAATCCAGCCGGCAGCAGCCGCATCGTGGCTAGAAAGAAAGGCTCTGTCTGCGGTATGACGCCTTTCATCGCCACCATCGCCGTGCCCCAGAGAAAAAACGGGGCGATCATCAGGGGAACGCGGGATATCGACTTGCGAACGGGCGGATTGGCATCCATGGGCGAAAAGGCAGGCAGCGCGTAACAGACAGTTACTTTAATATAAATAAACCTGAAGCTCCTAGCCAGTCGGGTGATGGCCGGCGGCGATCTTGCCCCAGCGCCGCCGGGGCCTGTTTGGACTTCAAGGTGCCGTTAGCGGCGAA
This sequence comes from Cyanobacteria bacterium P01_C01_bin.120, assembly GCA_039027715.1. GTDB lineage: Bacteria > Cyanobacteriota > Cyanobacteriia > Phormidesmidales > Phormidesmidaceae > Halomicronema. The sequence continues at coordinate 8,647 of JBCCJU010000078.1, read as the reverse complement.
TCAAAATAACTTCGATTTCTAGGTCGTCGTAGTCGTCCAGCAGGGTGATGTCCTCAAAGCTAATTTCGTAGCGATCGCCATTGCTGTGAATTGATTTTCGCACTCGCACCGCATGGGCATTATCGAAGCTGATATCTTCCACAATGCGGTTGTCGCCTTCAAAATAGTAGGTGAAGAAGCCGCTCTCCGTGCCCAAGAAAAACCATTGAGAAGGATCGTTATTTTCAACCTCGTAAACCATCGTTGACAGGGGAGGCAAACTTTCCGGCGAGCGCGGGGGCGCTTGCTCTTTATAAACCCGTAAGCGCTGCTGATAGTCGGCTTCGCCAGAGATGACGCGGAACCACACTTCGTGGCGGCTGTCTTGCCCCGCGTTCCACAGCGCATAGGCGGTGGCCTCGGGCTGCCGCACATCAAAGCTGTGAATCAGCTGCTGTAACTGGGGCGGAGAGCTGCTAGTTTGCGCCTGCAGCGACCGTGATGAAGTGACTGTCGTGACGAGGGCAGCCCCCAGCAACAGTGAACTAATTTTGCTTAGCCAAAGGCGATCGCGCATCTCCTAAACTCCTATCGTGACGTAGTTCTGACCATAACCATAGCTCGTCTCCAGGCGTTTGCACCACAGCATAAAGGGTTCAGCCGGTAGAAGAACACCAGGAATGACGCCTGTAGCGTTATTGAGACCGCTAACTCTGGCCTTGAGCTGCTGCGATAGCATACCGTCGATCTAAACTATCTTGGTTAGACGATAGGCCGTGAAATGTTTTTAATTGCGAATTCGCCTATTGTTAGATTTCATGGCCTCATCGACCCAGTGATTTTGGGAGGACTCTAACCATTTACGCTCGCCCCCTCGCTCGCCTGATCGAAGAACTGCAAAAGCTGCCGGGCGTCGGCCCCAAGACGGCCCAGCGACTGGCGCTGCATCTGTTGAAGCGCCCGGATGTCGAAGTGCAAGCTTTGGCCCAGGCCCTGATTGATGCCAAGGCTCAGATGGGCTTCTGCTCAATCTGCTTTCATTTGTCGTCAGAGCCCGTGTGCGACATTTGTAAATCCAACAGTCGCGATTTGCAAACGCTCTGTGTAGTAGCGGATTCACGCGATGTGATTGCCCTCGAAAAAACGCGGGAATATCGCGGGCGCTATCACGTCCTCGGCGGCTTGATTTCCCCAATGGAGGGCATTGGTCCGGAGCAGTTGAACATTGGCCCGCTGGTGCATCGGGTTAACCAGGAAAACATTCAAGAGGCGATTATTGCCATTAGTCCCAGTATTGAGGGAGACACGACCACGCTATATGTGGGGCAGTTGCTCAAACCCTTTACCAAAGTGACCCGCATTGCTTTTGGCCTGCCCATGGGCGGGGATTTGGAATATGCCGATGAGGTAACTTTGGCGCGAGCATTGGAAGGGCGGCGATCGCTAGATTAAGCGACCTGCGGTGGCTAGCTATCCACGCCTACCCACGGGAGCTGAGCCAGATCTTCAAAGGTAGTTTGTCGTTCTTTTTCGAGTTCGGCAATGCGGCGTTTTTCCGCATAGATTTGGTTTTGATAATAGGCCTGTTGGTCCGCCGACTGGCTGGCGTCAGAGTCAGTCCAGAGCTGCAGAAAGTGACGATAGCGCTTTTCACACAGGGCCTGCTCGATGCAGGCGGCGGCGGCGCGAATGACCAGGGGCGCTCTCAGGACGTCGCGGTGCGTTTTTTCGTCCAGGTAAAAAAGGTGCTGGGTCTGGGTCAGCTTGGCGGATTCAGCGGTGCGATCGCGCAGCCACCCCAGCAGCTGCGCCGGCTCAGCCATGGCTTGCTCCCGCACCGTTTGCCACAGGGTGCGGTGGTGGGAAAAGCTGAACTGCAGGTCGCGATTCTCGAGCATGGCCAGCACGTCTTGGCGATGCTCAGCGCTATGGATAAAAACCCGTAGAAGAGCGGCTTCCGCCGCCTCCAGGGTGCTGGTTTGGGTGAAGGCGAGGCGGGGCGTTGGCCCACTGCCGCTGGGCGATCGCCGCTGGCGGCGTACCTGCACCATCAAATTTTCGGCCAGCAGCGGCACCAACCGCCCGTCGCCGTTGCTGAACAGCTCGGCACACTGGCGCACATAGTGAGTGCGCGTGTCCGCGTTAGCAATTTCGCTCAGGAGTTCGACAATGGCCTGGGACGCCTGCTGGAACTGATCGGCCTGACTGAGGTTGCGGTCAGCCACAATTTGCTGAATCTGCCAGTCAATCCACAGCGGTGCCGCCGCCAGCAGCGCCGTGTAGGCCTCAACTGGGTGATGCTGCAAAAACTCATCCGGATCTTTGCCATCGGGCATGGTGAGGATGCGGAGCTGCACCTCTCCCTGATAGGCCATGGCTTCCACTTCCCCAATGGCCCGTTGAGCTGCCTTGACTCCAGCGGCGTCCGCATCAAAGTTGAGAATCACCTGCTTTGACTCGGTGTAGCGCAGCAGCTGCCGCACCTGATTGGCGTTAAAGGCCGTGCCCAACGCCGCCACCGCCGTGGGGCTGCCCGCCGCGTGCAGCGCAATCACGTCAAAATAGCCTTCCACCACCACGGCCTGATCGTGCTTGGCGATCGCGGCGCGGGCCTTGTCCAGGCCGTAGAGCGTTTGCCCTTTGTTAAACAGTTCAGTGTCGGGAGAATTCAGGTATTTCGGCTGGTCTTGGTCAGACAGTGCCCGCCCGCCAAAACCAATGACGCGACCCCGAGTATCGTGAATCGGAATCATCAGGCGATGCCGGAAGCGATCGTAATAGCCGCTGCCCGAGGAGCGGGGGACAATCAGCCCCGCCTGCTCGACGAGGGCCACCGGCAGCCGCTTTTGCTCCACCAGGTAGCTGTATAGGGTTTGCCATCCTCCCGGGGCATAGCCCAGCTGAAACTGCTGCATGATTTCAGGCGTGAGGCCCCGCTGCTCGGTCAGATAGGCCAGGGCCGCCGCCCCATCTTCCTGGCGGAGGGCATGCTCATAGAAGCTGGTGGCCAGGGCCAAAATTTCGTAGAGCTGCTCTCGCAGCGTGAGCTGCCGCTGCAGCTCTTGGCGCTTTTCGGGCTCCAGGGTTTTGACCGGCACCTGGTAGCGCTTAGCCAGATCGAGGACCACATCGGTAAACGATCGCTGGCCCAGCTCCATCAAAAACTTGTAGGCGTTGCCCCCCGCGCCGCAGGAAAAGCAGTAGTAAAACTGTTTGCTGGGGCTGACGCTAAAGCTGGGAGACTTGTCATCGTGAAACGGACACAGCCCCACGTAGTCTTTGCCCTGCTTTTTCAGCACGACCTGCTCGGACACGATGTCAACAATGTCCGCGCGATCGCGAACGGCAGCGATGGTATCAGGATGAAGGCGGGGCGTCGGCATGGCAGTGAGGGCAAAACCACCAAAAGTAGCGTTTATCATGATAACTGAGCTCTAACTGTAGCGCATAGTTGTTAACACAACTCAAGCTCGCTCAGTATCATAGTGCGGTTGCATTATTTTAAGCGATACGGCTGCTTTGCTCACCGCCTCCCCACCGGCAAGCGGCCCTAAACTTGGCGTATGGTTTACCGGTGCTTTGCCCCGCAGTTGCCCCCAGCCACCCCAGCCATCCGGACAGGCTCCGCCACCCCCGTACGGGCGAACGGCCATTCACCCCATCCCCCTTTTACTCTGCCACCCAGCTACCCAGCTACCCAACTACCCAGCCACCCATTCACTCCTTTACTTTGCCCCCTACTCCTCCCGCTGATAGCCCAACTCTGCCAGCCGGGTGCGGGACTGCCGCCACTTGGGCTGCACCTTCACAAACATTTCCAAATACACCTTGCCGGTAATCAGCTTCTGCATTTGTTCCCGGGCGCCCGTGCCGATCGCCTTCATCATGCTGCCTTTTTTGCCGATGAGAATGCCTTTCTGCGAATTGCGCTCTACATGCACCGTCGCCAAAATGCGAGTAATCTTGGCCTCTTCTTCCACGCGGTCGATGGCCACCGCCACGGAATGGGGTACCTCCTCCCGGGTGTGATAGAGCACTTGTTCGCGAATCAGTTCTCCCATAATGAAGCGCTCCGGCTGGTCCGTCACCAAATCCGGTGGGTAGTAATAGGGACCGGGCTCCAGTCCTTGAATCAGGCGCGTTTGCAGATTTTCGACCTGCTCTCCCGTGATTGCCGAAAATTCCAGCACGGGCCAATCGCGACTTACGGCCAGGGTGCGATAGCTGTCCGCCGCTGCCGCCGCCGTGTCTGGCGATCGCAAATCAATTTTGTTCATCCCCAGATACACCGGCGTTCCCTGCTCGGCCAGCAGCTCAGCAATAAACTGATCACCGCGCCCCAGGGGCACCGAGCCATCCACCACAAACAGCACCAGGTCCACTGACGCGATCGCCGCTCGCGCATTGTGTACCAGCACTTTACCCAGCTCATGGTGGGGCTTATGAATACCCGGCGTATCCACGAAGATGATTTGGGCCGCTGATGTCGTCAGGATACCCCGCAGGCGGTTGCGCGTAGTTTGCGCCACGGGTGACGTAATCGCCACCTTCTGCCCAATCAAATAGTTCATTAAGGTGGATTTGCCCACGTTGGGCCGACCCACAATAGCCACAAACCCCGAACGGAATCCCGCCGGTGCCGCTGGAATGGCTGATATCCCTACTTCCATCATCATTACCCTAGCTCCCGACTAAGTGGACCACCACCTCGCGCGCCTGGCCGCGATCGCGATGTTCCCAAAGATAGATTCCCTGCCAAGTGCCCAACGCCAACCGTCCCTGCACGATGGGAATCGTCTCCGACGTGCTGGTCAACACCGAACGAATGTGCGCCGGCATGTCATCGGGGCCTTCCGCACTGTGCACATAGTGATGGCCGTCGGGGACCAGTTGGGCCAAAAACGTGGCCAAATCTACCAGCACATCTGGATCGGCATTCTCTTGAATGATTAAGCTAGCTGACGTATGCCGAATAAATACCGTACACAGCCCCGTTTGCAGCCCCGCCGCTTGGACTACCTGCTGCACCTGCTGGGTAAAGCGCTGGATTGACTTTCCCCGAGTCGGAATCGTTAACACTTGTTGATAGTGGTGAGTGATTGCTGTCGCCGTCATAAGCCATCCATCATCGTCCGAACAGTGATCTCAAGACGTTTATATTAGCGGACGCGCGCGTCGGATTGGGGCCTAACAGCGCGATCGCCCGCTGATTGTAGTACCGCGCTGTTTAATACCGATTCTCCAAAAGCCGACTACAGATTTCACTTCCCCACTCCCCTACTCCCCCACTCCCCTGACATCTATAGCCCCGCAACAGAGACCTGGTAAACATCCCCTCACTTTTGCCACTGCTCAAGCACGGGCCTCAGTCGAGACACTGGCTGGTTCTTGGGCAGACTAATCACAGCAGTCTGAAGCATCTCCCGCCGCCGGCCGCATCGGTATCGCATCGGCAGTAACGCTGTGTCTTATCCGCTCGCCCATTCCCAGTCATCGCTGCATGCTGCGGCGTCCTCGCTGCCGGCCAGTGAGCCGCTCGGCCGGCTGGTTCAAGGCGTCGAGGTTTGGAATACTTGGCGGGCCCAGACCGATGGCCCCATCCCCAGCGGGCGCTTTCAGCATCGCTATCGCATTAATCTACGGGAAGCATCGCTCAAAAATGCTCAGCTCCGCGAGATTAATCTGGCTCAAACTGACTGCTGCATGGCTGACCTGCGGCGGGCCAACCTCAGCTATGCCGATCTCAGAGAAGCGCTGCTGTACACTGCCAACCTCAGCTATGCCCAGCTCGATTACGCCAACTTAAGCGGTGCCGACCTGCGCGAAGTTTCCCTGCATGACGCTAACCTGCAGGGAGCCACGCTGAATATGGCCACCCTGGATCATGGCGATCTGACCCGCAGCGTGCTGCGAGAGGCCCAGTTTCGCCAGGCTAATTTACGCCACGCCTCCATTAATCAAGCCGACGCCTGCATGGTGCAGTTTGCCGAAGCGGATTTGGCCCAGGCCGACCTGAGCAATACGAGCCTCTATACCGCTGACCTCAGTCGCTGTAACCTGGCCGGCGCCAACCTGAACCAGGCGGACCTCCGTGAAGCTAACTTTGCCATGGCCACGTTACAAGATGCCGTCATGCATCGGGTTGACCTCAGAGCGGCGATTGGCAGTGCCGCTAATATGATTGGGGCGGCTTTGCACGGCGCCAACCTGGCGATCGCCAACTTCAGTCTGACCAATTTATGTATGGCCAATTTGAACCATGCCTGCCTGGAAAGCACGATTTTGATTGGGGCCAACCTGATTGGGGCCAACCTGCATCAGGCCCAGCTCACCAACGCCAAACTGGAAAATGCCGATTTGCGCGAAGCCATTATGCGCAAAGCCAACTTACAGGGGGCCACGCTCCGGTTTGCCGATCTGAAAATGGCGAATCTGTCGGAAGCTAACCTCAAGGGGACAAATCTCACCGGCGCCGATCTCTCCCAGGCCAACGTTTGGCGCACCAACCTCAAGGAAGCCTGTCTGATTGACGCGGTGATGCCCGACGGGACTGTCTATAGTCCGTAGGATCTGTGCTGCGGCTGGCGGAGGAGTCGAAAACGGGGGATTCAGACAGAGAGGGCAAGCCTTGAGTAAAAGCACTCAATGGCAAGCGAGATCGATGTTCTGGCGATCGCACTTGCCAGGGTGCGACCAACAATTGCGGTGTCAGTGCAGCACTTCCGCTAGCTGGTGCTGCTCCCACAGCTCTTGATACAGGCCTGGTTGGCTCACCAGTTCATCGTGGGTGCCCATCTGAATAATGCGGCCCTGCTGCATCACCATAATGCGGTCAGACAGGGCGGCGACTCCCATTTGATGAGAGATAAACACCACGGTTTGGTTGTGCGTGCCGGCTTTAAGGCTTTGCAGAATATCGGTGGCAGTTTGGTTGTCGACGCTGGAAAGGGCATCGTCGAGCACGACCACGGGCGCTTCGACCAGCAGGGCCCGGGCCAAGGCCGATCGCTGCCGCTGTCCCCCGGAAAGCGTAATGCCCCGTTCCCCCACAACCGTGCTGTATCGTTTGGGGAAGTTATCAATTTCAGGACCGATTTGCGCCAGCTTGGCGGCATATTGCACTTCCGGCAGTTCGGCGAGCGGACTCCCATAGCGGATGTTGTTGTTAATGGTGGTGCTGAACAGGAAGCTCTCTTGAGGCACATAGGCGATCGCCTTACGCAAGTCAGCCAAAGGAATCTCCGTAATATCCTGACCGTCCAGAAAGAGTTGCCCCGGCGCGATATTCAACAGTCGCGGCAGCGCATTGGCCAGCGTTGACTTGCCGGCCCCAATCGGCCCCACAATCGCCACGGTTTCACCGGGTTGAATCTTAAAGGATATGTCCGCTAGGGCCGGTTGGGGGCTATCAGGGTAGGCAAAATTTAGCTGCCGCGCTTCCAATTGTCCTTGAACTTGGTCACTGGGCAGCGGGTGGGCCGCCGGCGCGTCGGCAATTTTAGGGTCGCTCATCAGAATCGCTTCCACGCGGTCAATACTCACTTCGCCGCGCTGGTAGGACGTAATCGTGAAGCCCAGCAGGGCCGTAGGAAACACTAGCCGTTCGACGTATAGCACCATGGCCACGAAGCCGCCCACCGAAATGCCGCCATTGGCGATCGTCCCGGCGCCCACCGCCAAAATCAGCAGTAGGCTCAGGCTGGCCAGTCCTCCCAGCAGGGGAAACAAGGTGTTGCGGGTGCGAGCCAGCGTTAGATTGGCCGCCAGCAGATCGTCGTTAAGGTCGGCAAAGGCGCGCCGCTCGTTGGCTTCTTGGCCATAAATTTTCACTAAGGAAATACCGCTAAGGTCTTCTTGGATCAGTTCGCTGAGGCGGGAGGTGGATTCCTGAACCTGAAGCTGCTGGTCGCGGAGGCGCTCGCTAAACAACCCGACCAAAATCAGCATCACCGGATAGATCAACAGCGCTACGGTCGTCAGGCGGACGCTTAATGACAGCATGACGGGAATGGTGAGGGCATAGGCAAACAGCGTGTTGGCCAGGCTCAGCACGGCAAACCCTAGTAGTCGGCGAATGTTGTCAACGTCGCTGGTGGCCCGGCTAATCAGTTCGCCAATGGTGTGGGTGGCAAAATAGCTGGGCTCCATGCTGAGTAAATGCTCAAAAATTCGCTGCTTGAGGTCAAACTCGACCTGGCGACCCACGCCGAAAAGCAGGGTGCGCGACGCCATGCGCATGCCCCACATCAGCGAAGCGAGCAATAACACAATGACTGAATAGTAGGCTACCCGGTCGAAGCTAAAGGTGACCTGCAGTTCATCAATGCCGTCGCGAATCAGCAGCGGAATCTGCACGCCCAGCAGATTAACAAGCAGTAACGCCACGATGCCCCAAACCGATTGCCGCCAGTGCGGTCGCATATACTGCATCAGTTTTTGGAGATGCCAGTTGCCCCGGGTCGATTTTTTTGTGCGTGCCATGCCAGTGCCAAATTCCTAACTTACCGATTTTAGTAGACGGGGAGGAGGGGGAGTGGGGGAGTGGGGGAGTGGGGGAGTGGCTGGGTAGCTGAGTGGCAGGGTGGCAGAAGGGGCGACCGGCCGCTCGCCCCAACCAAAAGTTTGCGGTGCTTGTGTTGAAAGATTTATTGAAGCCCAATTTGGCGAT
>JBCCJU010000077.1:0-25629 GCA_039027715.1 Cyanobacteria bacterium P01_C01_bin.120 | reverse complement strand
GTAATTCTCGCAAGGTGCGCTCTTCCTCTGACGTCAGAAATACACGTAATCGCATTCCCATCTGTTGCCCTCGCAGTTGGGCTAAATCGAAGCTTTGCTCTCCGAAATATACCTCGGACTTTTTACCCAAAGCTACTTAATCTTTCATTTATTCCCATACTTGCGGTTATGTTTTTCCTCTCCTGGAAAATACGAAAGCGATCGTAATAAAATTTTTTGATTTTTACAGTAATACCAGTTCAATTTGAGGATACACCTAATATCGCATTCGTGGTGAAGTCTCATCCTGTCACTGAGCGAATCCCGTCTTTGGTTATTTCTTACAAGACCTCTTGGACTCGCTGACGCAGCGCCTTCAGATTCTCGAAGATGTCCCACGGAAAAGGCGTCTTGAGATGTTTCCAGAAACGCTCAACTGGATTAACTTCAGGGATATAGGCAGATTGAAATAACGAAATGATATTCTCTGACCAGTCAACTTCCTGTGCCCGGTGGGCGCTGGCTTGATCCATTTGAATCATTACCGCATCCTCCGCATAGCGAGCCGCAAACTGATGAATAAACTGCTCAAAGTGCTCACTATTGAGATGGTCAAATTGCTCAAAATAGCTCTCGCCCGTCAGGGGTTTCTCCTTCGGAGCAACTAACTCGGCCCAAAGTGCTGCGTGAATGACGGAAGAAACTCGGTCAGCCCTACTAAGGTGCTGCTATGTTCTGACAGTTAAGACGGCAGCACCCTGGCAGGGCTGAGTGCCTGATCCGGAGCATAGTTTTGGAAACCATGATGATAGCAGTGGTGAAGGACCTCTGGTCTTATCCCGTTTAGAAGAGTCTTTTGTAACCGTCCCAGGTCAGAGCACCTTCATCGTGTTGAAAGGTTCTGATGGCAGATTCACTGGATAGCCAGACAATTCATCAAATTCATCCTCATGCGGCAGGCATCGATATCGGCAGTGACACCCATTGGGTCAGTGTTGGCGCGGGAACAGCTTCCCCATCAGTGCGCAAGTTTGGATGCTTCACAGCGGACTTATATGCCATGGCCGCTTGGCTCAAAGAGTGCAAGGTCACGACCGTGGCGATGGAATCAACTGGGGTCTACTGGATTCCCGTCTTCCAAATTCTCGAAACCCAGGGCTTTGAAGTTCGTCTGGTCAACGCTCACTACGTCAAAACGGTTCCAGGTCGTAAAAGCGATGTCATAGATTGCCAGTGGTTGCAACAGCTGCATCGCTACGGCTTACTGTCTGGGTCATTTCGCCCCGAGGACCAAATTTGCGTGCTCCGGAGCTACGTGCGACAGCGAGAGCGCCTGACTCAAAGTGCCAGTGTCCATATCCAGCGAATGCAGAAGGCGAGATGAATCTGCAACTGAACCAGGTGGTGAGCGACATCACCGAGGTCACCGGGATGCGGATTATCCGGACAATTTTGTCGGGAGAACGAGCTCCTGAACGGCTGGCGGCCTTAAAAGACCCCCGAGCCAAACGCAGTGTCGCTGAGATTGCCGCAGCACTGCACGGCGATTATCGGGCCGAACATCTGTTTGTCCTGCCGCAAGAAGTGCAACTATACGACACTTACCGGGAGCAGATTCAGCGATGTGACCAGCAGATTGAGCAGTGTCTGTCTCAGTTTGAGAGTCGGCAGGAATCAGATGAACCTTTCGCCTCGCCCCAAGGGCCGCAAGCCTAGCCGTAATGCTCCTCCCTTCGACTTACGGACACATCTCTATCGCATTAGCGGGGTTAACTTTACACAGATTGACGGTCTCGAAGCTCTCACTGTGCAGACAATTTTGTCAGAAGTCGGCCTTGACCCGACTCGTTTCCCTAGCGTCAAGCATTTTGTCTCCTGGCTCGGGCTATGTCCTGGCAGTCCTATCAGCAATAGTAAAGTCCTGAGTTCGAAAACCCGTAAGGTTAACAACCGGGCGGTGACCGCTTTCCGCATCGCCGCCCATTCACTCGCCACTAGAAAGCTTACGTCAGAGTCGGGTCATCCACACCGATGAAACTGGCTGGTGAACTGGCGGTCCGAGCTACTATACCTTATGGATGTTCACCAACCAAGGGATGACCTATTATCGAGTGGTTGAATATCGCGACCGGACAACCGCGAAGGCCATCTTGTCGGATGACTTTCAAGGCGTTTTGGTGAGCGACTGTTTGTCTATCTGCGATGGCCTCGACGGGGTGCAACAGAAATGCTGCGCTCATCATCTCAAAGCCCTATCAAAGGCGCTCAAAACCGAAGCCGGACAAGGGCCAAGTTACTTGCTGGAACTCCGGGCACTGCTCCACTCAGCCTTGCTGCTCAAACGACTGGCTCCCGACTGAAATCGGCTCAGCAGCAGCATCGTCGTGATTTCCTCGAAACCCGCTTCGCACAATTGCTCGCTCAACCCCGACCGCCGGATACCCCCCAAGGACGGCAGGAGGAAAAGGTTCGTCACCGCTTGGCCAAGCAGCAAGACCACCTATTAACCTTCCTCGACTTTCCAGCGTTGGAGGCAACCAACAATCTGGCCGAGCGGCAACTGCGACCTGCGGTCATCAGTCGGAAGCTTTCCTGTGGCAACAAAACGATGAAAGGCGCTACCACATGGAGCGTTTTGGCCTCCTTGGCAGCTACCTGTCAACAACGAGGCGACTCGTTCATCGAACAAGTCGCCCACGCCATGAGGCTGAAAAATCGCGCTGCCTAGCTGTGCGCTAAACAAGTACCTGCCAAACCCCAACGACTAGGTAAGCTATTTTCAAGCAACTCCCTTACCGCTAAGTAAGCCTAATTTTTGAAGAGCCCATTGCAAAATGCGGCTCCTAATCGTGCGGTTCGTCTAGATGTTCTGACGCTTCGCGATAAAGATTAAAAATATGATCGTCTTTGAGGCAGTAATATACGCTGCGACCGCGCTTGCGATAGCTCACTAGCCGCGTATTGCGCAATATCCGCAACTGATGGGAGACCGCCGATTCCGTCATCTCAACCTGGCGCGCAATTTCTCCTACCCGCAGCTCTTGAATAGAAAGAGCGGACAAAATCCGCCAGCGATTGGGGTCACCCAACACCCCGAAAAATTCCGCCATCCGCTGGGCTTTTTCTAAACTTAAAATGTCACTACTGGGCCCGTCGATTTCACTTTCACAAGAGCTGCTGTTTTCGGCAACGGACATAGTTTCAATAAACGTAAAAGGATTCGAACCACAGCTTCGTGCAGTTACTAGAAACACAATTCTAATCTAATGACTGAAATAAGACACTTGAACAACTGTTCAGATGTGATGCCATAAAACATGGATACTTGTTCAATTATTTATGCAAGGATTATGGGAGGCAATGCTGACAACAGCAACTCAAGCGAAATGTGCGCGAGAACCTTGTCACTGCTGCCGTTTGCCTCGCCTGGCAGGGGACCGTCTCTAGTCAATTAAGCCTTCTTCTCGAGCCCGAATTTCTGTTTGAATACGAATGTTTTTGCCCGCTTCAGGATAAACCTTTAAAGCATCCTGCACTTTGGTCCAGTAATGGCGCACAGTGCGTTCAGCAACATTATTTTTTTCAGCGATCGCCTTATCCTGCGGCCCTTCTTTAAAAGCTAGCCGCAGCACTTCCAGCCATTCTGGCTTCACTTCTATGCCAGTGCGCATGTCGCGGGGGTGTAGATAAGTCCTTTGAGTGCCCAATCGACCTTAGTGAGCATCTCCTGCATTGGCAAATTTTTGTCAGCAATGGTGAAACCGCCCTGGTGGATCAATGGCAGGTTTGAGGAGCGCGAGCGATCGCACGTGGGCGCTTTGCACCACAATGTTCAGCTCAGGATAATCGGCCAACAGCAATCGCAATAACTCAATGCCGGCATCAATTTTTGACGACTCGCCGGCGGCCTCGGGAATGGACAAATCCATCATCAACAAGCTAGGCAGACCATAGCTTAGTTCCTCTAAGGCTGCTTGTGCCGTGCCCGCAGTGCGAAGTTTTGCAGCGGGATAGACTTTCTCCAGGGCCATGACAGTGCCTCCTAATACGGCCTCGTGGTCATCGACCACCAGAAGCTTGAGTGATGCGTTAGCAGGGGGCATAGTCGTTAACTCGGATAAAGATGATTTGGTGCCCTGATAGACGGATTTTGTCACTCTAATTTTTTTTAGGAAAAATTGGATGGGTTGAAGCGCAACGCGACAAGTCGCTTCGATCAAAGACTAAAAAGTGTGTGGAAGGGTTGCCGCACTTGTTCAAAAGCAGTTTGGAAAATGCAAAAGTAACTGCTTGATTGCTGCAGCGCTGGTAGGATGACGTGATTACGACGTGACTTGATGTGAGGAGAGCGATCGCCGTGCCGGAGTCTTTATCAACGTCCTTAGAAATTGCTCTGAACGCCCTGCCAACATTACTGTTGGGAGCCCTGATCACCGTTCAACTTACAGCCGCTGCCGTCATTTTTGGTTCCATCGGCGGCACGCTCTTGGGAATCGCCCGTTTGTCTACTTTTAAACCCTTGCAAATTGCTAGCGGCATATACATTGACTTTTTTCGGGGAACGCCGCTGCTAGTGCAAATTTTTATGATTTATTTTGGCATCCCGGCGTTAGCAAATGGCCTGGGCACGCAATTTACGTTCAATCGTTTTGTCGCCGCGATTTTGGCCCTCAGCTTGAACTCCGCTGCCTATCTTGCCGAAATTGTGCGCGGGGGCATTCAGTCGATTGAATCTGGCCAAAGTGAAGCATCAGAATCTCTGGGCTTGAGCCCTTTACAGACCATGCGCTATGTGATTTTTCCCCAAGCCTTCCGGCGCATGATTCCCCCACTGGGTAATGAATTCATCACGTTACTCAAAGACACCAGTTTAGTTGCGGTAATTGGCTATGAAGAGCTGTTTCGCCGAGGTCAACTGATTGTGGCGCAAAACTATCGAGCCTTCGAGATTTACATTACGGTGGCGCTGGTATATCTGATCCTTAATACACTGTTTGCGCGCGCTTTTGTTCTGCTGGAGCGCTGGATGGATCCGGTTCAAAAAGCAAAACAGCAAAAAGCGACCGTTTAAGCTACTTTTATCAATCCCTGGCAGCTTAAGCCCTGCTGCAATTTGTCAGGGTGCGCCCCCGTCAGCGGTTTAGAAAATTTGGCTGCCAAGTCATCAACTAACTAGCTGATGAAAGCCTCTAAGCCTCGGGTGATTCCGCTGTCGTAGCCACCGCGTCAAATACGTCGCGGACGCTGGGCAAAAACAGGGCTGCAATTAAAGTCACACAAAAGGCGGCGGAAAAGTAAACGCTGCTAGAAATTTCTTGACCGGCAGCCAGGGTAAGTCCATTGTTAGCGATACATAGCACTTGAAAAATAATTGAGCCGGTCCAGCCCCAGGGCTTGAGCTGCCAGAGCCCGTAGGTGACCGCTAAGCCGAACAGGCTAATGGCAAATCCTGCAGCGACTAATCCCTTGAGTGGCAGAGAAAGTGTCTGCAAATCTTGAGAAAAGACTTGCACAGTGCCGGTCATCAGCAATAGCAAGAATATGCCCGAGGCCAGAGAAGACAGACTAACGAGCCCTTGCACGATGGCAATTAGGATGATGCTGAGCGATCGCTTAACGTTTTCTGCCATTGGATCACGACGCTAGTTAACAACGGCCATCCTAACTGTAACGTCTGACAATGGCGGGAAAATAAACGCTGAGAAATTCTCTACAAAACCCATCACATCCATAAAAGCATTGCTCCGGCTAGCCGCGTAGAAACTAATATTCCTAGAAATTGCTGGGAAAAACTACAAAATATGTCAATTCTGAATTGACGGCGCATCCCAGCGAAACACTTTGGGACTAGGCAACAGAGCACTCAAATATTCTTAGATTAAGAAAAGCCATAGTTGAAATTAAGCAAACTTAAAGCTAATTTGTCTAGACTAATTAAGTAACCCTATTAACTGCCGAGCGTCTACCTAGGTGTGCCATGACTGCTCATAATCCCCATAGCCATGAATTTTTGGCGCCCCGTAGTCGTTATTACGGTCGATTTTCGCCGCAAAATTTAGCTTTTAATGCCAACTTGCAAGAGTTTGCCACGCGGGTTACTACCATTTCAGGTTTAGAAACCGGCGGCAAAATCACCCCCAACGATGCCTATGAAGAAATTAGTCAGCTCTGGAAGCAATTGGCTGCCAGCTATCAGCACCTAAAACCCCATAGCGATCCCAATGCTGACTAAGTTGGCTGCGAGAGTAATGTTGTCTTGTCTAACCAATCCGGCCTAGCCTAAATTCGTCGAACTTAACTACTTCAGAATTAGGCTCGCGAGTATCGAAATAGTAGCTGCTGACTGTGCCGGTGTCGGTGGTCAAAATGCTGAATGCCGTAATTTCGCTGCTGGCGAGATAGGGCTGGGGTTCGCCTTGCTCGTCAATCAGTGGAGCGATCGTTGGCACGATTGGCGCCAGTCCATTGGGGTCGCCTTGGGCAATGTAGTATGCCTGCTGATAGCCATTGAAAATATCGCTGGCTTCAGTCGGCGGCACCTGACGGGAATCCGTCTTCCAGAAGGCCCCGTAAGTGTTGCCAATATTTGAGGTTTCTAAGAAGTGCATTCCTGTGGGACTAACAAAGCGGTTCCACAAGTGTGAGTGGCCGTAGAGCACCAAGTCAACGCCGGCTGTTTCTAACAGAGGCACCAGATCTCGTATGATGTAGTCGTCGCGAATTGGGTATTCGTAACGAACTGCCCGCAGGCTACCGTCGGGGCGGCGATCGTACAGTGCCACGGGGTCAGTAAACGGCGGCACAATATTGTCTCCCAGGCTGTGGGGAGGATGGTGCAGCATCACAATTTTGTAGCGAGCCTGCTGAAACGCGGCGCTGGCCAGTTCGCTCTGCAGCCATTGGTATTGTGAACTGCCCTCACGGATAGGTTCAAAAATGTGTTGCCCGCGTCCCCACGCAACGGGGTTTGCCAAGGCGGATAACGACTCTTGAAATCGTCCTCGAACATCAGGTTCAACGGCTGGCCGTCGCCAAATATTGGTAACAAATAAAGACACTAACCGAATGTCGCCAAAGGTGGTCGCGTAGAAGTGACTCGTGGGGCGATCTCCACCCGGCACCTCAGCACTGGGCAGGGTAAATAGCTCGTCATAGGTGTTCGTGTTGAACGATTGATCAACAATCCAGCGCTGACGAATCGCCGGATCAGCTTGGGGATTAAACAGTTCTGGCTGATTTTCATAGGCGGCAGCAGCAACTTGCCGGGGGACCGGATCGTTGAACTGATCATTTAGCGGCACCGTGGTCGAAAACCGACCCATGACTTCATGGTTGCCGATCGCAGGAAATAACGGTGCTCGCTGCAAAAGAGCGCCGCCTCGGTAGCGCTGTGTGCCGCCGCTGGTGATCAGCGTATAGTCGGCTCGTCCCTGCAAAGCGGGAAAAAACGCCGCTCCGGCCGCATCATCAAACCACTCCGAGGCGCGATCGGGGATGTTGACCAGATCACCAGCCATAAAAACCGCATCCACCGCGCCGATGGTTTCCTCCACTTTTTGAAGATTGGCGGCGGTCATAGGTTTGGACTGATGGTCAGAAGTTAGCAAAATTTTGAGCGGCGTCTCTGGAGCTGGGGCAGCAGCCAGCGAATACACTTCACTCACTACGACAGCGCCCTCATCCGTAACGCTTTCAACTTGATAGGGCAGCCGCTGTCCAGGTTGTAATTCCGTCACCTCTGCTTCATGCCGCCAAACTGGGCGCAGGGTGGGCAATTCCGGCGACGCCACCTCAGGCAAGTTGGAGTCACTGTCTTCTCGTAGATGCGTCAGCAATTGCGTGGTCGCAGGCACCCGCTGGCGGTTTTGTTGGGTCAGTTCAGCATTCGGTTGGCGGCCGTAAAGCACTGCATGCTGCTGTCCTTCAAACTCAGTGAACCAGACAACCCGTACGGAATTGCTGGTGGGCAACTGAAGAAAGGGCTCGGTCAGTAAACGACGCATGACAGTATCTCCTGCAGTGTCGGTGACGGCGGGCAGTTGAGCTTCTAGGGCGATCGCGAGCACCGTTGCTAGCGTCAGGGCCACGCTTGCCAACAGGATCGTGAGGTCTTCGCGTCGTTTCATGCTTGTTATCTGCAACCTGGCTCGTAGACAGACCATTGTCAGTCTAATCGCAGTTTCTGCAGATGACGCTATACTGGCGGCGTTTTGGCGGTAGTCACTGTGCAAACTGGCCGTAATGTCATCGGCGTAACGGCGGTCTCGCTATGGTTAAGAGGAGGCCGATTGGCAATGTACTCTTTCTGTTGACGCGATCGCTCCCTGTTGAAATCTGGACAATCGGTTTGAAACTGACTGACAAACCATTTCACTATCGCTTTCCTCGACTGTCGAGATCGGGCATATTCGTGATGTTGACAATCGCGTCTCTGCTAGCCCATGGGCTACTATTGGGCTTGCCTTGGCCGGCGGTGGAAGAAGCGACTGAACCAGACGAATTCCTGGAGCCGGGGGAAGAAACCGTTATCAATGTGGCCATTTTGCCGGCGGGGCAGCGGGCGGCCCAAACTAGCGCCGCAGCGCCGTCAGCAGAGGAGGTTACGGAGCCAGGCCAAGTAGACTCTGAATCTTTATCTGAACCAGCCCCGCCACCTCCGCCAGTAGTCACACCGCCGCCCACGAAAACGCCTGAACCGCCCCGCTCCGAAACTGAACCGACTGCTTCGGCGGAGCCCCCTATTGAAGCCGGAACGGGAGACCTTACAACCTCTGAATCGGAGTCACCGCCAACTCTGGCAGATCGCCTGCAAGATATTGCGGCCTACCAATACGACGGCAAAAAAAATTTGGGC
Source organism: Cyanobacteria bacterium P01_C01_bin.120 (assembly GCA_039027715.1). Classification (GTDB taxonomy): domain Bacteria; phylum Cyanobacteriota; class Cyanobacteriia; order Phormidesmidales; family Phormidesmidaceae; genus Halomicronema. Next base: position 16,796 of record JBCCJU010000077.1, on the reverse strand, counting down.
AACGATGCTATTGGCGTTGCCCAACAGTGGGCTGTCAGCGGACAGATTTATCCAGCTAAGGCCAAATTACTAGAACTGCCCTATCAGTTGGGCACCACCTGCCTGAATACTCCCCCACTGCGAGGCACGCTGATGGTAGTGGTGGATGCCGGCGGCAATTTCGAGCGCGGGCCAGAAGTGATTAGCTCAACGGGATACGACATTTTGGATGAGCAAGCGGCAGCGATGGTGCTTGCCCGCGAATATATGCTGCCCGAAGCAAATGAATCGAAGGCCTACTCAGTTGATATCGCAGTCCAGTACCCCAATGAGTGCTCCTAGAAAGGCGTCATTGGACTGCTTTCACGAATAATTAGGACCTTTCCCCGTCACTCAATGCTTGGGAAAGCGATCGCTGACGCCACCGATATTGGCGGTTGGGGACTTCAATCACCTCAATGCATCACTGATATTTCCAAGCCAGCCGCATGAGAATTAAGCAGAGTCACACCAGCTCTCTAAGATATGGGTGTAAATCGCATGCTCAGTTACCCTTTCACCCCGCTGCCCTTTGACCCTGCAGCCTTACCCCGCCCCCTTACTCTGCTATACGTCTCAAAGAACACAGGCAAACAGCGACTATTCTGGCAACCTTCTCTAGAGGGTCAGAGTCACCTGAAAAATGAAAGTTGCTTTCTTTAGCACCAAACCCTACGACCGCGTTTCCTTTAAGGCAGTCAACGATCGCTATGGTCACGAACTGGTGTTTTTTGAGCCCCGGCTGACCTCAGACACAGCAGCCTTGGCAGAAGGATTTCAAGCGGTTTGCGTATTTATCAACGACACCTTAGATGCGGCGACGTTACGGGCGATCGCCCAAACCGGTACCCAAGTCATTGCCCTCCGCTGCGCTGGTTTCAACAATGTGGATTTGCCGGCTGCCAGCGAACTTGGGATGAGCGTGGTGCGGGTGCCCGCTTACTCTCCCTATGCAGTAGCAGAACATGCCGTGGGCCTAATCCTGACGCTCAACCGTAAGCTTTATCGCGCCTATAACCGCGTGCGCGACGATAACTTCGAGCTCAATGGCCTGCTGGGGTTTGATATTCACGGCAAAACCGTCGGCGTAATTGGCACTGGCAAAATCGGCTACTGTTTTGCCAAAATTATGCACGGATTTGGCGCCCGTCTGCTCGCTTACGACGTGCACGAAAATCCCGACTGCCGCGACCTTGGCATAGCCTATCAGCCTCTTGACGAGGTATTAGCGCAGTCAGACATTATTTCTCTGCACTGTCCGCTGCTGCCCAGCACCCATCACATGATTAATGCCGAGACCCTGCAGCTGATCAAGCCAGGGGCAATGCTGGTCAACACCAGTCGCGGGGGCCTCATTGATACGTCCGCGGTTATTGAAGCGCTGAAATCTGGACGGTTGGGTTATTTCGGAGCAGACGTGTATGAGCAAGAAGAAGAGCTGTTTTTTCAAGATTATTCTGATCGTATCATCCAAGACGATACGTTTCAGCTGCTGCAGTCCTTTTCCAATGTGGTAATCACCGCCCACCAGGCCTTTTTTACTCAGGAAGCCCTGACCAACATTGCTGAAACCACCCTCTCCAACATCAACGATGTGGAGGCAGGGCGGGAGTGTGCCAATATCGTCCAACCACCTGCCTAAGCCTTAAACCGCTGCTTGCCGTCCCCAAACGGCCAAACCCCCCAAAAAATTTGAGGCGTAGCGCGCCGAAGAGAAGAACTGCTAAAAACCGCCGAGGGCAAAAGGACAAAAGAGCAAAAGACTACGCAGCCTCGGGGTCCATAGCTTGCTTCCGCGAAGCGGTACAAACCACACGAAAACCGAAATAGTTGAAGCGGAACTCGGCACGGTAGTAGCTGCGGTACGCGGACCGGCAATTTCTCGGACCGTCGTACCAGGAGCCGCCGCGCCGTACTCGAAGCCCTGAATTACCTCCTTGCTCCCAGGGCGTACCACCGGTGGGGGCACCGTTGTAGCTGTCGTGCCACACATCCTGACACCATTCCCACACGTTGCCGTGCAGGTCATGCAGGTCAAAACTGTTAGCCGGAAACTGCCCAACTTCAGTAGTCTGCTGACGCCCAACTCCGGTTGGCCCGTCGTTATAACTGACGCTGCTGTCGTAATTGGCCAAATCAGAGGAAATGGTTGAGCCAAAATAAAACGGCGTGCTGGTGCCGGCACGACAGGCATATTCCCATTCCGCTTCGCTAGGTAACCGATAATTCTTGCCCGTACGGCGAGACAAACGCTGACAAAACTCAATAGCGTCATGCCAGTTAACGCCTTCCACGGGACGGCGATCGCCCGTAAACTCAGACGGCTGCGGCTTTAACTCTCGCTGCACCGGCTCCAGCAGAGACACCGCATACCACTGCGCCTGAGTCACCGGATATTTGCCCATATAAAATGCGGGAACGGTAACTCGATGCTGCGGACCTTCACGATCTAGACGATCCACTTCCTTATCCGGTGAACCCATCCAAAAAGCCCCCACCGGAATCGGCACCATATCCAACCGCACCTCGTTACCCAAGTCTGCCTGATACGCCTGGGGCTCACGTCTGGTGGCTACTTTTGGGGTTTCAGTAACGGGTTGAGGGCTGACGATGGTGCTTTGAGCTGGTAAGGCAAAATCAGGCACGTCTAGCCCAAAGATATCCTTGGTGCAGCTCGCGAGGTCTGCCAGCCCGCACCCGATAGGACTCTCCGCCCAATTCAATAATTCTCCGACCCGTAAAGACTGCGGTGCACTTGCCGACGATACATTACCCGCTGGGGGACTAATCGCAAACAAAAGTTCTTCAAACTGAGCTGGGGGCAGTCCAGCAATTGTGCGAAACAGGCGGCTGCGCTTAACCGGGTCGGTCATGTATCGGCTAGGAAATTTAACTTTTCACCATTAATATACCGACTCCCTGCTGAACCATTTCCTCCTTCAAGCCTCGGCCATCTTTGAGAGAGTGAAAAATGCACTGATCAACCAAGACAAATTGAGGCTGAGGTGGATAAAACAGGGGACAAAATGAGGGGAATTGGGGCTAATTTGGCGAATCGATGTCAGGTAGGATACATTGCGCACGCAAATTGCGCCAATTGCCACAGCTAGCACCAAGAATCGTAGTAGATTGAATGAAAAGATTCTGTTAAATTGTGAGGAAACCAATGGCCTACTTGCTTTCTGCGTGGAAAAGTTTAGTGATCGCGGGTGCAGCGAGCTTAGCGGTGGCCCCGTTGGCACAAGCATTGCCAGACACAGCAGCCACCTCGACAACCAGTAATTTGACCATTGCTCAGGCAGATTTGCTGCCCGAGGGTGACATTGTCACCGTTGCCAGCAGCATTGATGATTTCAGCACCTTGGTGCAGGCGATTGAAACCGCCGGCTTGGTGGATGCCCTTAGCGGCGAAGGCCCGTTTACGGTCTTTGCTCCCACCAACGATGCCTTTGCCGATTTAGATGAATTGCTGAGCGATCGCTACGGCATCGGCGTGGCGGATTTGTTGGAGCCGGAAAATCAAGCTCTATTGACAGATGTCTTGACCTATCACGTGGTTCCCGGTGCCGCGATCGCCTCAGGCGATATTCCCAACGGCGTTACCGTCGTCCCCTCCTTGGAAGGAGACTCTTTGGAGGTTGACCGAGAAGAAGACGATATTACCGTTGACGGCGTGCCAGTGACAGCATTCGATGTTCCCGCCACGAACGGTGTCATTCATGTGGTGGATGATGTGCTGCTGCCTCCCGAGGTGGTTGCCACCCTGGAAGAAACCTTCGCTACCACAGCCGAGCCGGAACCCGCTGAAGAAGCCGCAGAACCGGCCCCTGCCGTGGAAACGACAACGGAAGAAACTGTTACCGAAACCGCCCCGGCTGAGCCCATTCGCGGCCTCTGGTAGTTTTGGTGCGATCGTCCTTTTGACAGCACCTCGGGTTTAGCGCTCGGGGTGCCGTTTGCTTGAAAGTCTACCTGGCTGCTGGAATTTTATGCTTGGCGAGCTGTTAGGGTGCAGGCCGCTGGGCAAAACATTAGCGGGAGTGAGCTGTTCGCGCGAGTTTGGCTTCGCGCACCCACTGCGCTGCTTGATCTGGCGTGGGGCAAAGGTCAGAGCGGCGCATGGTCATTGTGTGCAGCTTGCGAACTTGAGTATGCAGCCGCCCCGGCACCAGCGTCGCTAGCTGGGCCACCGAAGCCACGCCGCTGTGCAACAGCAGTCCGCAGTATGTGCTGCCCACGCTAGGGAGTTGCGCCAGCTCAGCCAGGGCAGCCCATTTTTGCAGATGGCGGTTGGAAAGCTTGAGTTGTGTCGCGATCGCGGCTAGTTTCGCCGGCGATTGGGCAACCTGCAGCAAGTCTGCAGTGGTTTGCAAGCCCGCCTGATGAAGCTGCTGCAAATGTTCAGCGCTGAGTCCCGGCAGGGTCTGTAAGGGTAGAATTTGGCGAGAAATTGAAGTCATCGTAAGGAACTGCGTCTGCGACTTGATTGACCACTGCGACAGCGTGAATAGTCGATAAAGCGGGCGATCGCCTATGAAATATCTTAAACCATGCACTTTGGGTTACTGACAACAAATCAAGTTTTACAATACCGACAAACTATGTGCCCATGTCAAACTATCGCCGTATATTGCTAGTAGAGCTTGTATGGAACTTTTGCAATTGCAGCCGACTTGGCCCTCACGAGCCTTAATTCTGGGCATCATCGGGGGCAATAGCTTCCGAAATGGCAAGAGACGAATGCGCAATTCTTGATTACATTAGTTGAGGCTGGCAGCGATTGAAGGGGATTTGACCTTCAAGATTTGATTTGCTGGCCGCTATTTTTAATGGATCTGCTTATGTTAGACAATCGCGTAGCCCTGTTGTGTGCCCAACTTAGTAAGGAAGTGTATGAAGGGTTTGACGAAATTGTTTTTGACAGCCTTCCCGGTGGCGAAAGCGCTTTAATTGAAAGTCAAGATCAGGGGCAAACCGATACGCAGGCGGCGGTTCTGCAGGTGCCCAATCCACCAACGCTATATTTGGTCTTTCGCGGCACCGAAAAGGGCATTGATTGGATTAATAATTTTCAAGTACGGCAAAAGGTTTATCCCTATGGCGACGAGTCTGAAACTGATGTGCGGTTTCACCAGGGATTTATGAATGCCTATCTGGCAGTGCGAGACCCGCTTTTGGACTTAGTGAAGACCTTTCCCAAGGTGCCGGTAATCGCAACGGGGCATAGCTTGGGTGGGGCGATCGCTACTATTGCGGCACTGGATATTCAGTACAACATTACCCAACATGACGAGCAGCAGTCTATCGCGGTGTATAGCTTTGGCTCCCCGCGAGTCGGCAATGCAGCGCTGGTCAACTCGTTTCGGCAGCGAGTGCCCCAGAGCTACCGGTTCATTTATGGCTGGGATGTGGTGACGCGCGTGCCGCGATCGTGGCAGGGCTATGCCCATGTGCCGGAGCCACAGCAGTTGGGTTCCCGGTGGAGTTGGCGAATTGTAAGCCGCCGCTTCAGCGATCATCAGATCGACAACTACATCGATGCCCTGAAGGAACGGCAAGATTCGTAATTAATAGAACCAGCCGTCCTGCTCCAGTTCTTCAATAATTTGGAGGCCTCGGGGATCACCGACGGCTAAAATCGCGGTGCGGGCATCTTCGCGCACCCCCAGGTCGTCTTCTTCGGCAAAGGTTTCGATAAGCGCATCGATCGCCGTGGCATACACCACATTGGAAGGCAATTCACGACAGAGTTCGCCGATGGCCCAGGCGCAATTACTGCGAACTGCCGCGATCGCATCGCGACGCATCACCTCAATTAGCGGCGGCAGGGCTACCACAACAGCTTCATAGCCCACGTTGACCATTTGAGCCAGGGCACTCGCGGCCCATAAACGTACTGCCGGGATATCGGTTTTCAAGGACTGAATTAACGGCGGCAGCGCCTCGGGATTGTGGCTATTGCCCAGCGCCCAAACCACCCCTTTGCGCACATAGCCGTTCCAGTCAGAAAGCCGCTCAATCAGCGGGGCGATAGCAGCTTCATTCACATTACGGCCCAATGCATAGGTGGCGCTGACCCGCACCCAAGGACAACTATCTTGCAACAGCGCGATGAGGTGAGGAACGGCTCGGGAATCCTCAAATTCACAAAAGGCGCGGGCCGCTAACATCCGCTGCTGCGACGAAGGCGAATTCAGCATCAGCAACATTTCCTCAGGATCGGCCTGAGGCACTTCACTGGCCCTGTCTATTGGCGCTATCTGATCAAGAGGATCGTCAAACTCAGGGTCAGAATCAATGATGCTTAGAAGATCTTCATCATACATATCCACACTTTACAGTACTGTTTTCTTCCAATCGAGCGGGGCGAAGCATAAAAGTTTTCTCCGGCGCGGCCAGCATCTTAAAAAGTGTCTCTTTTGGCCTCATTCCTCGCAAAGTTTGCTTCACTAAAAACTCCCTCCCTTTAAAGATGCAAGACCTATGGTTTGGATAAGCTGGAACGCTGGCAGGTATGGCTTCGCGATCGCTAGCATGATGGTGCTAGTCGCAGCCTGCCAACCAGCCGCAGAGACACCGGCCCCCTCAGACAACGGTGAAGCAACAGAAGAAACGGCCCCAGAAACCGTGAACGAAACCGAGACCACTTCAGAACCGACGTCGGCAAGTCCGGCTCCCACCGCCCCCAATAGCAACAGCGGCGCCAACTCAACGCCTACTGCTGCCGCCACTCCGGCACAGTCTTGTGCAGTTTCGGCCTATGTGGTGGATACGGACCCGGCAGGCTTGAACGTGCGGAGTGGCCCCGGAAGTGATTTTGCCGTTCAAGGCACCCTGCCAACCGATGTCCCCGTTGAAGTTTCCATTGTGGGGGCGACTGACGGCTGGTTTTTAGTCAATGAAGCCTACAGCTTGGAGCGGCAAGAACTGGAGCAGCCTGGTTGGGTCTATGGCCCGCTGCTGGGTGTCAGCACCACCAGCCTCAACATCAATGACCCAGAGGCGCCGACGACTCTGTATGCTGCCCCTGACGGCAGTGCTGCAGTCGCGGCCACGATTCCCAAATATTCTGATGTCACGCTGTTCGATTGTGCTGGCGATTGGCTGCAAGTTGACCACGCGGCAGCAACCGGCTGGTTGGCGATTGGTGAGCAATGTAGCAATCCGGTTTCCACCTGTCCTTAACGGCGGTCTCATCAGGCTTGCCAGCAGTGGTATAGCGCTATACTGAAAGAGGGACTTTGAAGCTGTTGTGGTCGCGATTGCTCGCAGATGGACGGAAAGTTTTATGCATCCAAGGCAATTGAACAAACTAGGCGCGATCGCTCTAACCACCCTTGCCGCCACTTTGCTGTCCGAGATTGGGCAATCACAAGCGGTTCATACGGCCTACTTAGCTAGCGGTGAGTCAGTCACGTACGAAGGCTACTTTCTAGCGAACGAAGACATTTACGCCAGCTGTGATGTCAACTGTGACGACTTAGATATTTATCTGTATGACGCTCAGACTGAAGAACTGATTGAATCTGACACGCTGATCGATGCTAGTCCCATCGTCACCGCTCCCTACAGCGGCGATTTTTGGGTGGAAACAGTCATGGTTACCTGTCAGGCGATCGCTTGTGAAACCTGGACTGATTCTGACGAGGGTTTCTAAGTAGCCATACACAAACCGGGTGGAGCGATCGCCCCACCCGGTTTGCTCGTAGCGTTATCTCTGGAAGTCGAGCCGATTTACTCTTCGTCGTCTTCGTCTTCTTCATCGGTAGGATAAACAAACCCTTTGGAGCGGCCAGTTAGCACTGACTTGCCCTGAGAAAGAGCTTTTTGAGCTTGCAGCGCTGCTGTACGCTTCCAGTGCGCTTTGCGCTGATTCCGCTTACCTTTTGAGGTTTTCTTCTTGGGAACCGCCATGACTGCTAAAAACTTGACAACCTTTCAATACTATCACTGCTCCTTAAAAGTGCAGTATGAATTTCAACGATCAGAAGAAAGCACAGCATTTGCTTAGAAAGTAGATTTTCCTGCCTCCACTGTCCATATACGTTCCGATTGCTGGTTTCTGACCAAAAAATTATCACGAGGCTCCGCCCGGAGTTTAGCAGCAGAGCCTCGTGAGTATGGGAATTTACGCCTTCTGGTTGGCGGCAAACACATCGAAAAACCGATAGGCAAAAAAGCTGAACGAGTCATTGGCCAAGTAAATTAACGTGATGGCTAGGGCGCATCATCAATTAAATCTAGAAGCTCGGTGGGATAGGCATTGTTGCGCCCGCATTGCCGAAACTAGCCAGGGCCTCGTTTCCTTTAACTGTTCAGGTTTCACGGCTAAACGATGACAGGTCCTAGTATTTTCGACACAGCAACAGGGCAAAGCGCTGCTGCTCGTCAGTAAACGTTTTGATGACCGGCAGGGCAAATTCTGAGAGCTTTTGGGCCAGGTCGTTGCGGGCAAACTTGCGCGAAATCTCGCTGAGCAAACGTTCTCCCTGGGTGAAGCCTACCGTCAGATTCAGCGCCTCTAGCGTGACCGTCTGATGGGTCAAGCTTTCGAGATACATCTCAATGCGGCGATCGCTTTCGTTATACAGCGCCACATGGCGAAACTGGGCCAGGTCAAAATTGCCGCCAAATCGTCGATTTAAGTGCCGCAGCATATTTAAATTGAAGGCTGCCGTGACGCCTTGAGCGTCGTTGTAAGCGGCCTCTAAAGTCGCCGTGTCCTTATGTAGGTCAACGCCCAACAGCAAATAGTCACCGCTGACCAAAGCTTGACTCACTTGCTGCAGGAAGTAGTGCTCTGGGGCTGCAGCTAAATTACCCAGCGTGCTGCCAATGAACGCAATTAGACGTCTTGGTAGGGACTGCGACGGCAGCGCGCGCAGCGCCTGGTCATAAGTGCTGACTAGCCCGTGGATAGTGAGGTTGTCATAGGCTTGCAGCAGCGACTGGGCACTGGTTTCCAAAATCGTACCGCTGACATCCACCGGCACATAGCGCAGCGGCAGACAGCGCTGCTGATAGGCACTAAACAGTAGTCGGGTTTTGCTAGCGCTGCCGCTACCAAGTTCCACCAGATCGCAAGGTCCCACCTGCTCGGCGATCGCTCCGGCATGGCTCGCCAAAATTTGGCGCTCAGTACGGGTCAAATAGTATTCAGGCAGTTCAGTAATCTGCTCAAATAACTCCGAGCCGTAAGCATCGTAGAAATATTTGGCGGGGAGGAACTTGGACGTTTGGGTGAGGCCGGTGAGCACATCTTGGCCGGCGGTCAGGGCGGATGGAGCAGTTGAGGCTAAACGGTTTTCGAGCGTGAAGCGATCGCTCAACTGGACTGAGGAAAAAGCCGCTTGGGACTGTGTGTTGGAGGCAGAAGCCACAGAGCGGCTCGATTGAGGTTGAACAGGCATAATTTCTCAAAATTCAGCAGGGGATTTGTAAACCCCCGCAGTATTTTGCCACTCTCAGATGAGAATGCACTATATTTCCAGAGCACATCGGAATCCGGCAAAGACCTGTTGCACGTGAGGCTGGTACCAATTGCGGAAAGTGGGCCGCAGCACCCAAGGGCGTGTGGCCCAACTGCCGCCCCGCAGCACTCGGTGAGCGCGGTCAAAATAAGCCTGCGAGTAGCCTTTATAGGGATAGGCCTGAAAACCGGGATAGCCGGCAAACCAGGTACTCGTCCATTCCCAAACATTACCCAAGAGATCATCGCAGCCGGTGGCGCTGCGTCCGGCAGGAAATTGTCCAACTTGGGTGACATCGCCGCGATCGCCGCCAAAATTTCCCCGCTGCTGATTCACAGCGCCGTTACCCCACGGCATAGACTGCATCACCTGCTGTTCTGGATGCCAGCGAGCGGCCCGTTCCCATTCGACTTCCGAGGGCAAGCGCTTGCCCATAAAGCAGGCATAGGCATCGGCTTCATACCAGCTCACGCCACAGACCGGTAGCGCCTCCGTCGCATCACCGCAGCGCCAGTATAGCGGTTGTGTAATCTCGTAGCGCTGCCGCCAAATCCAGCCCTCTGGATGCCACCACTGGCTGTTGTCGTAGCCGCCAGCCGCCATAAACTCAGTGTATGCCGCCACGGTTACCGGTGTCTGATCCAGCCAAAAGTCATCAACTTGTGTAAGGCAGACAGGCTGCTCATTATCCAATGCATCGAGCGTGTCGGTTCCCATCGTGAACTCACCACCGGCAATGCGCACCATATTTTCGGTTGAGGGCATCTTCAACACAGGTAGTGGGACAGTGACAGCCTCCTGAGTGGTCGCGGCTTTCGGCGTTTGCCAACGATGCAGCGCTAGCAGATAAGTTGCTGTTTCCGCATGCTGGCTTTCGTGCTGCAATAGCCAGCGCCAGAGCCGCAGTTGGGTCTCCAGCGGCGCTGTTTCTAGATAGGCCAGCGTGCGATCGCGGACGTCTGTAATAAACGCCAGCAAATCAGACAGAGTCGGTAGGTTTTGGCGCTGGGCTTTAGGCAAACCATCCGCCGCAAATAGCTGCTGATATTGCGGATAAGGACAGGGCGATCGCTGCAGGTGTTCCAGCAGCCACAGCGATTCGGCAAAGCCAATGTGACCCAAGTGCCAACCCACAGGACTAAAGTCGGGGTGCGCTTGCTGATAAAATTCGGCGTCAGTTAAGTCTTGAATTAGGTTGAGGGTGCTCTGGCGGCAGGCGATCATCTCTTGCCGGAGCTGTTGACGGTGCTCGTCCAGAGAGCGTTCAGGGGCAGATGAGGGGAGAGAACTGGAGGTCACAATCAGCGGTCACAGTAAACAACGAAGACGCTTCGACAGCGGTCCAGGGGCCATCAAACAGCGGTTCTGACGCAATGATGACGGCTTGGGGAAACTGGGGGACTCCTCTCAGCCAGTATAAAGAAGGAGGCCGACTCTGGAACGCTAGTCGCGCCCCCACCAGTTTTTGGCCGTCGCTCAGCAATACGTTGGCAGCCATTGGGACATCGTATTTTTGCGCCAGCGCCCCGAGCTGCTCTAGCGCCTTCGCTAAGGCCGCTGCCAAAGACGTGTCAGGCTGCTCTAAAGCCGTCAAAATCAGCCCCCAGATATGTTCGGAATCAGTGCTACCGTGCACGGCGGCATAGGCGCGATCGCTCATCAACTGCCGCATTGGGCGATACAGCTTTTCGCGAAACTGCTTGATGTAGCCATTGTGGGTAAAGAGCACATTCCCCAACTGAAAGGGCTGACAATTCATCAGGTCTACTCCTTGTCCCGGCGTCGCACTGCGCACATAGGCCACCGCACAGCCCGTTTTGATGTACCGACACAGCGGCTCCAAGTTGACGTCATTCCACATCGGCATGACGCTGCGATAGGTAAACGGCGGCTGGGGCTGCATCGCGTGATACCAGCCCAGCCCAAAACCGTCGGCATTCAACAGGGCGACCTCCAATTCTTGAGGCGCATAGGACTGCACCATGAGGGAATGGGGCGGTTTTAGGATGAGAGACTCAAGGGTGATCGCGGACCCCACATAACCCAACAGACGACACATAGGTTCTTCGGCAGTTCTTTGACATCAACGGCAGTGCGTGCGGTGTTAGCCTTTGGCAAAAGCGAAGTTTCAGATTAAGGCTAGTCCAGCGATCGCGTTCTGTATGCTAATCTTATAGCTCCTATGCGGGTGTAGTTTAGTGGTAAAACCCTAGCCTTCCAAGCTAATGATGGGGGTTCGATTCCCCCCACCCGCTTTCAAATCTGTACACTTCTCATAGGGTTGTTTACCTCGATATAAATAGCTCGAAAAGTGGTCAATTCGAAGAGTGCTTCTTTGTCCGTACAGGTGACCAAACCAAACGCCTTACCAAATCCAGCAAAATTACCAACCACATCCAAAACCGTTCAGGGCAATCACATACTCCAATATTCTCGCAATAAGGATGTCTTATTGCGAGAATATTGGAGTTGATCAGCAGTTTGCTAGTCGTTGAAACCCCTATTCCTTAGTTGGGCTCAACAAATTAGTATGTGTTTGCCCTACAAAACCGTTGGAAATAGTAGTCTAAAGTTGTTGAATTGGAGTTTAATGAGGAGCAGTGCCGTGCATATCTTGAGAAGATAAGGTGGTCAGGCCATCCAAAGTGTCCCTATTGTGAGTCTATAAATAGCACCCCTGTCCCAAAGGAGGCTCGCTACCACTGCAATAACTGCTTTACATCTTACAGTGTGACCGTTGGGACACTTTTTCATTGTACTCGTGTTCCATTAAACAAATGGTTCAAGGCAATTGCCCTGAATTTACAACCTGATGGAGAAATAAGCATTAGAGAGCTTGCTCGTCTTATTGATGTCAATAAAAATACAGCAGCGTCTATGATTGCTCGAATTCAGATATCCAAAAGAGAGGATGAAGCTTTACTGAGAAGCATTAATAACTTTTGGACTCGCTCAAAGTAAAACTTGACAAAAGGTGTATTACTACAGGATTTGACTAATGAAAAAGCCCAGTATCTTTAGATTAAGCTCATCGGCATTTGGTGTAGTGGGTTTTGGGATTTTCCTTTTTCTAGCTGGATATAGAGTTGGGGCAATTGATGATGCTGCCTTGAAAAAACGTCAAGAGGTACTGCATAGCGTTTACATACCTTTTGCGATGACGGGCGTAGTGGGACTTCTTAGCTGGTCAATAAACAAAGAAATAGACGGGCGAACTGAAGGCGAAATAGAGAAGGAAAGGGAAAGCTATGAAAAAAAGCGCGGTCAGTATAAAGCCATGTACTTTGAAAGCTTAAGGCAGGTAAAAGAAGTAATAGAACCTATAAAGCTTTCAGATGATATCTATCAAAAGTGTCTTCGAGAAATTGAGAGATGTGAGCGACTCCTAAATGATTTTGAGAACAAAAAAGAAGCCGCTGACTCAATATATCTCTGGCTTTCGTCATCAGAAAATCGGAAACAATTGAAAGTTTATGCTGTTTCCCAAGTTATGCAATTTTATGAAATCCCTGAGCACAAGGCGAAGCTTTTCCACAGAGACATCGGGCGTTGTATCAACTGGTTACGTGATAGCATTAGCAGACTTCATGGGTACGATGTTCTTAAAGATCAATTAGCAGAATCTTATAAAGATTTACCCTTTGGCTTGGATGCACATCTTGCAGCATTGAGCGCAATAAAAAGTAATAATGTTTTGAGAGAACTTTCCAAAAACTCTGGAGTTCTCGAAGATTTCGTTGATGAAATAAGTGAACGTCTCAAAGCCACGTCTTCATAGTTGATCTCTTGTAAGTTTCTTGATAAACCTACCATTCCTAGTCTCAAGACTAATCTTCTGGTCTCGTCAACCTAAGGGTAGTTTCGCCTAGAAATTTAAGGCTCCTAACCAAAATCGTTCTGTGCTTGAAGACAAATCTAGGTTTTCACATCTTCTCTACTAAGGTGCGAAGCTTTTCCCAAAGACTAGCAGCACTCTCTTCTACTGCATCATCGTCATCAAAGAGATGAGGAGCTTGCATATATCTTTGAGTCTCTATTTCTCCCATTTCTTTTTTTAGACCAAGTTCAATACTCAACAGATGTTGCTGCATCTGTTGGCAAGCTTTGTCTGAAAGATTATGAGGCTCTGATTCCAGTATTTCCCGGACTCTTTGCACTGCTAATAATGTAGCCTTCATAGCCCTAAGCACACTAGATGGATTTGTATACGAACCTAATGGATTTGCAGACATAAACAAGCCCTCTCACGGCGAAATATAAACGCTCAGTCAGCAATAGATCAGTAAGTTAGCCACGATACTAAATGGCAAGTTCTATACCGTCACTACCGTCAACTAGGACAATTCACACTCAAGAGTATGACTGCCTGATTGCAGAAGAGGGCTCAGCAGAACCAGAAAGAAGTTCACTTGTTCTATATCGAATATAGTTCAAGAGAACTATTTTTGCAATGCTGCTCTTGTGAAGTTTCTTTAGAAGCCAAGCTAAATCCTCATTTCTTACCGGAGACTCAAGGTTTCAAGAACTTTTTGAGTAAGTACGAAGGAAGGGAAAGCAACGTAAATGCCCGATTTGCAGTTGACGAAAAGCTGTAAGTAAGCTCTAGTTCCCAGAATTCGCTTCGTCTTAATTGTGCAACTGGGGTGAAACACCGAGCGCAAACTCCTTCTTCCCACAACTCCTAACCCGCGAGGAGTTGGGATTAATATCATCCGATCTGATCGCAGTAGCCGGAAGCGCTGGATACGTTTAGAAAAACTGGCTGAGCAAACGTCACAAACGTCAGAACCTAAGCCGGATGGGGATGACGGGGATGACGTTTCGGATGGAGCAAACGTCGGCACGGACGGAGTAAACGTCATGGATGACGTTTGGGTATCGAAATCGCTCTCAGCCTCCCACAATGTTACTTCAAACGTCACAACTGAAACGGCGATTCAGCAAGGCTTTCAGTCATCCAGTGACAAGAGTGACGTTTGTGACGTTGAAAGAGTGTCTCATTCCAACTGTGGGGAATGGGTGTTTCACAGAGGGATGAACACCCCAGTTGAGCTTGTCAGTCTCAATCAACAGACTGCCAGGGTCAAAATTCCAGGGTTGGGAATGCGTGATGCTGATATTGAAGATTTAGAGGTTTTGGAAGATGGCGCTGCCTAGTCTGAAGTTCACTAATTTAGGAGGTCAAAATCATGGTTTCGAGTCCTGAGGTGTGTCGGATGAATGGGGCTAAGTCAAAGGGGGCAAAGACGGAACAGGGGAAGGCGATCGCGTCTCGGAATGCGACTAAACACGGTTTGCTAGCCGAGAAACCGCCGTTTTTGGTCACAGAAGACCTATCAACCTTTGAGGGATTGATGCAGGGGTTGATTGATCACTATCAGCCTGAGAACCCAGTTGAGCATTTCTTGGTTCAACAAGTGGCGATGGGGATGTTGAAACAGTATCGGCTTTGGAATGTGGAAACGGCGATCGCCAACATCAAGGTTTTGAAGGCTAAGCAAAAAGCTGATTTTCCTGACCAGGTTGAACCGCCTGAAGTAGACACATCAAAAACCTATGCAGAATATCGAGAAACCCGAACCCCGCTGAAAACCCTTGTTCAGAGAGAGAAAAATACGTTGAAAGCTTTGATCGTAGATTTGGAGTATGACCTATTACATGCTCAAGAGCTAGGGGAAAAGAAGACGTTAAATGCAATGGTTGAGTCTTTGGGGCAAAACTACTGCCATGAGTCTAGAGATGCCACTATGTGGCGTTACCATGCTGAGTTTGAAGAGTGGATTTGTGATTCTTGGAACGGTCTCAAAAAGCGGTATACAGCGGATATGCAGGAAGCGGTTAGGCGAGTGCATCGGTTGATCGGCCTGGCCAAAGAGAGGATCGCTGAACTTGATCAAACATTAGGGCAAATGCGAGCGGTTGAGCAGGATATTCAACAAGCTGAGATCGCCAAAGAGGGCATTCAGCATCCGTTGATGTTTATCCGCTATCAGGCGACCATTAACCGCAATCTCTATGATGCGTTAGAGCGTTTAGAGGCGATGAAAGAACGAAAGAATCAGGATTCTATGGGTTCGTTTGGAAATTCTGACAGTTGATAAGCCGGACACCTTGTTGAGCAATATGTCTGAGGGCGTTACAGAGTGTAAGGCTGTGTGATACTCGCAAAAGCTTTTCTGCCCCGATCCGGGTTTTCACGGTGATTGGGGAATTTTGGATATATGCGTATGGATGCTGCCCTACAGAACCGAATTGTCTCTTTCATCTGGTCGATCGCCGATGACTGCCTACGGGATGTCTATGTGAGGGGGAAATATCGGGATGTGATTCTGCCGATGTTTGTGTTGCGTCGGTTAGACTGCCTGTTGGAAGACACCAAGGCAGATGTTTTGGAGGAAGTCCGCTTTCAGCGAGAGGCAAAGTGGGCAACCCTTGATCCAGATACCCTGAAAGCTGCATCGGGTTATGTGTTCTACAACGTCTCAGATTGGACGCTCACCAAGCTGGTTCAGACAGCCACCAATAACCGCCAGATCCTTGAGGAAAATTTCAAAGCTTATCTGGACGGCTTTAGCGACAACGTTAAGGAGATCATTCAGAAGTTTGACCTGAGAAGCCAAGTCCGCAAGATGGTCGCGGCGGATGTGTTGGTGGATGTGCTGGAAAAATTCACATCCCCTTACATAAACCTCAGCCCCCATGAGGTGACTGACCCCGATGGCCGCACGTTACCGGGGTTGAGCAACTTGGGCATGGGCTATGTGTTTGAGGAGTTGATCCGCAAGTTTAACGAGGAAAATAACGAGGAAGCAGGGGAACACTTCACCCCCCGTGAGGTGATCAAGCTGATGACCCATGTGTTGTTTATCCCGGTGAAGGATGAGCTGCCCCCGGTGCTGACGATGTATGACGGGGCGTGCGGGTCAGGGGGAATGCTGACGGAGTCTCAGGACTTCATTGCCGATGAGGATGGCCCGATCGCGGCGAAGGCCGCAGTTTATCTGTACGGCAAAGAGGTGAACGGGGAAACCTACGCCATTTGCAAGTCAGACATGATGATTAAGGGCAACAACCCGGAAAACATCAAGTTTGGCTCGACTTTATCCATGGATGAGTTTGCCGGGATGAAGTTTGACTTCATGCTCTCCAATCCTCCCTATGGCAAGTCTTATAGCAATCCGTATAAAGGTCAGGTCGGTTAAAGTAGATAAAAAGTTTGGATTCCTGCCGATGCCCGCCGCCTACAGTCTCGACCTGCGCCAGAAAGCGATCGCCGCCCTCGAAGCAGGGCACTCCAAAGCCGCTGTC
>JBCCJU010000076.1:0-25747 GCA_039027715.1 Cyanobacteria bacterium P01_C01_bin.120 | reverse complement strand
GCCCAAAGCAGAGATTGCCTATATGAGACATCGGGCACTGGCAGGGCCTTTTCATCAGCAATGGCAGACTCTAAAGACTGAAGATAGAAATCCTTGAGAAAAATACGAAATGAGGGCGATCGCTGCTGGAACTATTCCACCACGGTCGGTGAGTCGAGTGAGCATCCCACAATTTGCGATCGCTGCGTCGAAGCCCTATCCGGCAAGTTTTGAGCACGAGATTTATGGCAGCATGATTGTAGCAGGACTTAATGATCAGATTGAGAGATTATAGCGGGCGATAAGCTATGGAACTGACTTTGAAAAGTGAGGCCCCGCCTCTCTATCAAGAAAGTACCGGAGCCATCCGAGTTGGTGACTCTAACGTTTTGTTGGAAACTGTAATTCGGGCATTTCAAGACGGTGCATCACCGGAATCGGTTATACAGCGATATGACACTCTTTCTTTATCCGATGTCTACACTACTGTTGGCTACTATCTCAAACATCAAGAGGCCGTAAACGCTTACCTCAGTCAGCGAGAAAAAACGGCAGAGGCTGTACAACAGCAATTGTCTGAAATGCAGCCGGACTTGAGCAACATTCGCGATCGCCTACTAGTACGCAAGATTTCTGCCACGGATTAATGGGTTCATTTTGAAGCTCTTGAGTGACGAGAACTTTAATGGCGATATCGTTCGTGGATTGTTTTTACAGCGGCCATATCTAGACCTTGTGCGGGTTCAAGATGTCGGTCTACGAAAAGCTGATGATCCGAAAATTCTTGACTGGGCAGGAATAAATCAGCGGATCTTACTCACCCATGACCGCGCGACTATGCCGGACTTTGCGTATCAGCGCCTGATGAAAAAGCAGCCAATGCCCGGACTGTTTGTTATTCATGATCGAATGCCAGTTCGACAAGTGATTGACGAATTGATACTGCTGATTGATTGCAGCAATCCGGCAGAATGGAAAAATATTGTGTTGTATTTACCACTCTAACCGTTGTATTCCAAGCGATTATCAATGACGATGCTGTGTTGATATCAAAGCCGTATGGTTTGTTTAGTAACTGCGATCGCTGCTTCGAAGCCCTGTCCGGCAAGTTTTGACTGAATCAAAAACGGCTGTTTGAGAAAAGAGCCGATGCTGCCCTGCTATTTGAGCAACGTTGTTGGCAATATTACTGAGTACGATGGAGATATTGATGCGATCGCGCTAACCATATGACAGCCCTTATCCCCCAGTCTCGCGATGTCGATATTCACTACCCTAGTTCAGATGGTGAACCTGTGGCCGAAACGTTCCTGCATTTCTATGCCTTGGCGGTCACCCTGGAAGTGCTGCTGCAATATCTTGAAGATCAGCAAGCTGCTGTCTTGGCTAATCAGTTTCTTTACTATTCCGAGGGGATGCCGAAGCTGCGCGTCGCCCCTGACGTGATGGTGATTTTCGGCGTAGAGCCAGGCCCCCGCGATAACTATAAAATTTGGCAAGAAGGACAAGTACCCAGCGTCGTGTTTGAGATGACCTCTAAAGGCACTCAGGACCAAGACAAGGTGTTCAAAAAAACCCTCTATGAGCAGTTGGGAGTCCAAGAATATTGGCTGTTTGATCCCAAGGGAGAATGGGTCGAAAACCAACTGCAAGGCTATCGCTTAGAGCGAGATATTTATCAGCCTATTACCGACGGCTGTAGCGAACCATTGGGACTGCGGCTACAGGCTGAAGGACAACTAATCGGCTTTTATCGTCAGGATACCGGCGATCGCCTACTGATTCCCAACGAGCTGGCACAATCGCTGCAGCAAGAAGCTCTAGCCCGGCAGCAGGCCGAACAGCGAGCCGAGCAAGAACGGCAGCGAGCCGAGCAAGCACGACAAAGAGCCGAGCAGGCTGAGGCCGAGTTGGCGCAGTTAAGGGCCCAACTCAAGGCAAAGGGCATTGAATTGACGGATGAAAGCTGAACTGAACCGAAAATTTATTAGGAAGGTACGGCAATTGTGGGCAAGGTGATCTGCAATCGGGCTGGCACCTCACCGTCAGCCAAAGATATCAGTGATAGCTGGCCTGACATGGCGGTAAGCATGGCTTCGACTAAGGTCATTCGCAGGCTGGCCGACAGAGTATCGTTCAAGGCGAAGTCAGCAACTGGAGGCAAGTTCACAGGGTCTTGCCAAGCAGAGTTGGGGCGATCGTCTGCTAACCATAGGTAACAAGCGGAACCGCTGTCGGGCGACGTACTGTAGAGATGAATCGTACCGCGATCGCCCTCGTCTATGGCTATCTCGATCAGCAGTGTCAGCAGGTTGTACAGCCACGATGGATCAGTCTGAATCTTGATATCTGGCTGAGGCAGTTCAAATGTGAGTCGCAGATTGCGTTCGGCCACCTGCACCTGCATCAGGTCTTTAACTTGGGTAAAGATTTCTGCTAATGAAACTGGCTGAATCTGCGGCTCTAGGCGACCCATTTCAATCTTCGAGACGCGAATCATCAAATCCAGGTATTCCAGCATTTGCAGAGAGGCGGCATAAGCATCGGCGACAAATTGCCGCTCTTCTTCAGTGTCGTCGCACAGCCCTTCGAGAATCATCTGCTGCAGGCTGATAATTTTGTTGAGGGGAGATCGCAGCTCGTGGGCCGTGCGCATTAAAAAGCCACCCTTGAAGCTCGCCATCTCTAGCGCCCGCCTGTAGGCTATCTGAAGCTGCTGCTCGGTGGTCTTTACACTTTCCGCTTGATTCGAACCCGCCATTCCTCGAAATCCTGTCAATTGAGCTTCTCAAGCCTAATGCCTGTGTTCAAAAATCGGAAAACTTGCAAAGTTGCATCACAAAATTGTGGAAAGATTACGAGAGCTATTTAGCTTGAACCTAATCGTCTATTGCCATCGCCCTTAAGCATCGATAATCTGAACTGAGCCCTGGCGCAAAATGTCCCAACCTTGGCCCTGCCAGCAAATAACGGTGGAGGGAACGCCGGAAGCGGTGAGGGAAAAGTCGCCAAGCTGCGGTTTTAGATCAGCGATCGCCCTCTCTGACAGCAGCAGCAGTTCGGGAAATTGGGCGGCAA
Organism: Cyanobacteria bacterium P01_C01_bin.120; assembly: GCA_039027715.1. Classification (GTDB taxonomy): domain Bacteria; phylum Cyanobacteriota; class Cyanobacteriia; order Phormidesmidales; family Phormidesmidaceae; genus Halomicronema. The sequence continues at coordinate 22,690 of JBCCJU010000076.1, read as the reverse complement.
TATCTTGGGGATTTTCCAAGGCGGGCTGACCGGAACGATTAACGCTAGTAGTGGCGAGAGGGCCGGTGTGGGCCAGCACATGACGGGCTAGCGGATGATTAGGCACGCGGATGCCCAGGGTGCCGGTTTGTTGCGGATTCATTTGCGGCGGCAGGCGATCGCTGGCGGGTAGCACCAAGGTTAAAGCTCCGGGCCAATAGCGATTGGCCATTTGCTGCCACCGCTCGATTTCGTCCGCTGCACCCGTGACGTAGGGCAACAGGTCTTCCAGTTCCGCCCCCATGAGAATCAGGGGCTTCTCCGTAGAGCGTTCTTTAAGGGCATAGATGCGATCGCCTTGATCTGGTCGCGCTGCTAATGCCGGCACCGTATCCGTGGGAAAACTGGCGAGCGCCGTGCCCGTGCGTACCTGTTCCACAAATTCTGCAAACGCAACCTGGGGCATGGTGAATCCACATCTGACAAAGTGAGTCAAAATCATAGTGTAAAGGGCGAATTGCTCGCTGAAACATGGCAGCTAGTGCCGCCAATCCGGGAGGCGACTTACGTTACCGTCAGATTTACTAATTCATCGCTATTGGGGCGAAGCCATTCAGCCCAAGCGTCTGTCCGTTGATGAGAAGATGCAGGCGCTCGCCACTGACCTGATCGAGCTATTTCAGACCCATCAGGGCCAGACTCAGGGACAGCTCAATCAGCAGCTCCAGGTACTCGAAGGTGAAGACACTGACTACCGCATCAAGCGAGGATTGGCTCACATTTTGCGGTCCAGCTTCAGTACTTTCGAGCCTGTCAGTCCGCTAGAGCCGCCAATGCTGCGCGATCGCGCTTTTGCCCTTGCCAGCAGTGCAATTCCCAGTCCAGATGCTAGTCAGCGCCACGTGCAGGTGTTGGCCGACGTTCTGAGTCAAGAGTTGGACCGCGACGTGACGCCTGCGGATGTGCGGCAGGGCTTGTATGCTGACCTCAAGGAAAATCATCTGCTCACCGCCTTTGAAGCGCCGACGCCAGAAGCGCTGCTGCATCGCTACAATCTGTCCCAGGTGCAGGGCATTTTCTACAAAGCAACGCAAGTCAGGCTCCAGGCTTATCGCAACGATCCTGGTGAATATAAGCTCCTATTTCGCTATCTCAAGCTGTTTCGGCTGATGGCCTACATCGAAGGCGACGCCGACCAGGGCTTCACAATTGAAATTGATGGGCCCACAAGTCTGTTTAAGCCCAGCACCCGCTATGGACTCGACATGGCGAAGCTGATCCCTGCAATTTTGCACGTGACGAAATGGCACCTGACGGCGACGCTGGTGATGCGCGATCGCTACACCCAACAGCTCAAAGAACGCCGCTTCTCTTTAGAGGCTGACTGCGGGTTGGTGTCCCACTATCCTCCGGGTAAGCCTTACGACAGCATGTTGGAAGAATCCTTTGCTGGTCGCTGGCCAACGGCCAAAACCCCTTGGCAGCTAGAGCGCGAAGTTGATTTGGTGCCAATTCCTGGCAGCGTTATGATTCCCGACTTTCGGCTAGTGCATCCCGACGGTCGCACCTATCTGCTAGAAATTGTTGGTTATTGGCGACCGGAATACCTGCGCAAAAAGTTTGCCCAAGTCCGTAAAGCTGACGCCAATAATTTAATTCTGGCAGTTTCAGAACGGCTGAATTTAGAAAAAGCAGGGGTTAAGACCACCGACGTTCCGGCTCAGGTCGTCTGGTTCAAAAATAAGCTCACTCCGAAGCTCATACTAGACTGTCTCGAAGCGTAAAGTTATGCTTAGCTAGCCTGTGAATCCCCTGCTCGGTTGTTCTTGAACAAGGGGGATTAGCCATAATACACTGAGAGCAAGTGCCCGGAGCAAAGTTCAACAGCATGAGCACAGTCTTGATCGTCGATGACAGTTCGGCCCTGCGTGAGATGATCGCGGGTCTGCTGGTGAATGCTGGAATGACTATTTTGGAAGCCAAAGATGGCGCTGAGGCACAGCAAAAAATCGAGTCCCATCCACCAGATTTAGTGGTGTTGGACATCGTCATGCCGAATATGAACGGCTATGAACTGACCCGTTGGATCAAAACTAACCCTAAGACAAAAGATGTGCCAGTAGTCATTTGCTCTTCCAAGGGCGAAGAATTTGATCGCTACTGGGGCATGAAACAAGGGGCGGACGCTTACATCGCCAAACCCTTTCGCCCCAATGAGATGGTGGAAACTGTCAAGCAGTTGCTGAGAGGACGCTAAGGCGATCGGCCGCCCTACATTTTTTGAGAACCGCTTTTGAAAAAGTTGTTATGGGCATTGAAAATGCTGCTCGCGATCGCCTGTCCAATCTAGACGCCCATACCAAGAAGTTTGGCATTGCTCGCTTGCCTGTGATCTTTTCTTGAATGGCTGGCGATGCTGGTGGACTTATGGCGAAGCTCCCGATTTGAGCCGACAGCTAAAGTTACAGCAAATGACTCGTAAAATCATCACTTTGAAATAACGGATGAAGAGTAAGCATGTGCAAAATTCGGTTGTTTGAGGCACAGGACGCTGAACAAATAGCGCAGCTATTTCATGGAACAGTGCGCGAAGTCAATCGCCGCGATTACTCCAGCCATCAGGTTAGGGCTTGGGCTCCCGATGATATTCATTTCAGAAACTGGATTGAAGTATGTTCCAGTCGATTTACCTATGTTGCCGATGATGCTGGTGTGATTATGGGATTTGGTGAGCTGGAACCGAACGGTCACATCGACTGTTTTTACTGCCATAAAGACCATCAACATCGTGGCATCGGCAAACAAATCTATCGAGCCATTGAAGCCAAAGCCGCTGAGTCATCGATAAGTCGGTTGTTTACGGCAGCGAGCATTACTGCCAAGCCGTTTTTCCAACGTATGGGTTTTTCCGTGATTAAAGAACAGCAAGTCATTCGTCGAAGCACCACATTCATCAACTACGCTATGGAAAAGCGCTTATAGAAGGGGGTCTAATGGTTTGGTCTAAGGGCTCCTAACGTTACGTTGATGGCCAGTATGGCGATCGCTGAAGGTAATCAGGGGCGTTACCTATCGTCTCTATTGCCCATCTGCTCTGTTCGTCGCCCCCAAACGCCATGGCATCTGCCACTATTAGGGAGGCGTCGTGATCAACCACCCCTCAGAAAACTCCCATGTTGTCGATTCGAAATTTGAGTAAAACCTATCGCGGCCGACAGGCGCTCCAGGATCTCAGTCTCGACCTGCTGCCTGGCGAAGTGTATGGTTTGCTGGGACCAAATGGGGCCGGAAAGACGACGACTATCAATTTAATTTGTGGGTTATTGCAAGCCGATACGGGGCAGGTATTAATTAATAATCGGGCGGCGGGAAATCTTACCAAGCCCTGGATTGGCGTGATGCCACAGGAGAATTTGCTGTATCGCACGTTGACTTGTGCTGAAAACCTGCATTTTTTTGCCAAAATTTACGGCGTGTCGCGGCGTCAGCGATCGCTGCGGGTGCAGGATTGCTTGGCGGCGGTAAACCTCAGCGATCGCGCCCAAACCCCTGCTGAAAACCTGAGTGGTGGTATGCAGCGGCGGCTGAGTTTGGCAATTGCCATTGTGCATCGTCCGAAGCTGCTGATTCTCGATGAACCCACCACCGGCTTGGATATTGAAGCCCGCCACGAAGTTTGGGAGCTGATTCGCTTTCTCAGTCGCGAACAGGGGATGACGGTGCTGCTAACCACTCATCTGCTGGACGAAGCGGAACGGCTATGTCAGCGTATTGGCATTATTAAGCAGGGACGGCTATTGACCGAGGGTACGCTGTCAGACCTGCGGCAACGCATTCCTGCCTGTGAAATTATGACCGTGGACACCAAAGCCCCAGAAGCTGCGATCGCCCGAGCCACTGAGCACGGATTTACCCCCCGCCGCTATGGCTCGGAGCTCGCCTTTTGGGTGCCCGACGAACTGGAACTTCAGGATTTACTGGCCAGATTTGAGGGCATTCCCCTCGACGCCATTTCTCGCAGTCCGGTTAAGTTAGAGCACATTTACCTCGAAGTCACTCAGGGTGCCCGCCGTCAGGATGCGCCGCCAGTACCCCAGTGAAAGTATTTGGCAAGCAGCTAGGAACGGGGCGACTGGGAACGTGATGGAACGAGGGATGGTGCAAGGGGAAACAATCGCGGCGATCGCCACGGCGATTGTGCCACAGCAGGGAAGTGTGGGTATCGTGCGGTTGTCAGGCGCCACGGCTCAGGCGATCGCTCAGCAGCTTTTCTACGCGCCGGGACAGCAGCCTTGGGAAAGTCGCCGCATTTTATACGGCTATGTTCGTCATCCCCAAACTCAGAAAACTGTAGACGAGGCGCTGCTGTTGCTGATGGCATCACCCCGTTCTTATACCCGGGAAGATGTTGTCGAATTTCACTGCCACGGCGGCATGATGGCGGTGCAGCAAGTGCTGCAGCTCTGCATCACCCAAGGCGCCCGGCTGGCCGAACCGGGAGAATTCACCCTCCGCGCCTTTCTCAATGGTCGATTGGACTTGACCCAGGCGGAGAGCATCGCCGACCTGGTGGGAGCCCAGTCGCCTCAAGCGGCTCAAATGGCGCTGGCCGGCGTGCGGGGCAAACTAACCGAGCCGATTCGGGAACTGCGCGCTGCGTGTTTAGATATTTTGGCCGAAGTTGAGGCCCGCATTGATTTTGAGGATGACCTGCCGCCTCTAGATGAAGCCGCGATCGCCACCCAAATCGGGCAGGTACGGGCGTCGGTTGAGCAGATTTTAGCCACCGCTCACCAGGGGGAACTGCTGCGTTCGGGACTTAAGGTGGCGATTGTAGGACGGCCTAATGTGGGCAAATCTAGCCTTTTGAATGCTTGGAGCCGCAGCGATCGCGCCATCGTCACCGATTTGCCAGGCACGACTCGCGATGTGGTCGAATCCCAGCTGGTGGTCGGGGGTATTCCCATTCGCGTCCTTGATACTGCCGGTATTCGCGAGGCTAGCAATCAGGTAGAAAAGATTGGCGTCGAGCGATCGCGGGCGGCAGCTCAATCTGCAGATTTAGTCTTGTTCACCATCGATGCGCAGCAGGGCTGGACGCCAGCCGATGAGCAACTGTATCAGCTTATTGGTCAGCGATCGCTGATTCTAGTCATTAATAAAATCGACTTGTTAGCCGATCAAAATTTTCCTGTTCTGCCGTCAACTGATCTGCCGATTGTGCAAACTGCCGCTGCCCTTAATCAGGGTATAGAGGGGTTGGAAGCAGCAATTTTGGCAACTGTGGAGGGCGATTGTTTGCAAGCTAGCGATATCGAAATCACGATTAATCAAAGGCAGGCTGCTGCTTTGGCCCGCGCTCAGGCGGCGCTGCAGCAAGTAGCTGCCACCATTACCCATCAGTTGCCCCTAGATTTTTGGACTATCGACCTCCGGGCTGCAGTTCATGCTTTAGGAGAAGTTACTGGCGAAGAAATCACTGATTCCATGCTTGACGAAATTTTTAGTCGCTTTTGCATTGGCAAATAAGGAAAAATTGTTGATGCCAGTAATCACGATTCCCAAAAGTCAAGGACTCATCTAAGATAAGCTGAGTAAACAAATAAATTCAATAGATTTATTTGATGAAGTTTTCGAAGTTCAGAATATTTCCTTGAAATGCCAGTACGCCCTCATCAAATACTGAGTCGAGTTCCACTGCGCGCGGTCCTGACAATTCCTTTTGTAGTTCAAATTGCTGTGGTAGTAGGTGTTATCGGGTACTTATCCTTCCGCAATGGACAAATAGTTGTGGAAACCTTGGCGTCTCAGCTCCGCACAGAATTGACGGCACGTATTCTGCAGCGCATCGAGACGACAATTGAACAGCCTTATGTCATCAATCAAATTAATGCTAACTCATTTTTGAGGGGAGATATTGATGTCAATGCTGAAATAGGAGAACATCAATTTTGGCAACAAGCGCAAGTTTTTCCATCCACTAATCTAATATATTGCGCTACTGAAGATCAGGGTGCATTTTTGGGGGTGGGGCGTTCGCAAGGGGGAACTGGTGAAAGATTGCAAACCTATTTGGCAAATAGTCAAACTAATCAAAATTTATACTATTACGAAATTGACGCGGTAGGCAATCGCTCATTTTTACGTAGTAAAAGTGCTGAAGTCTATGAGCCTCGAAAACGACCCTGGTATGAAGCCGCTAAACGTGAAGGGGGACCAACTTGGAGTCAGGTTTATCTGGATTTTCAGACCTTTTTGCCGACGCTTACTGCCAATACTCCGGTTTATGAAAGTGCGTCGGGAGATCTTTTAGGAGTCTGTGCTACCGACATTATTTTATCGGAGGAGCTCAATGATTTCCTGAAAAATTTAGAGGTTGGCAAAACAGGAATTTCATTTATTATTGAGCCTTCAGGTTTTTTGATTGCTAGCTCAACGATAGAACCCACTACCCGCGGCGAGGGTAAAGATATTGGCTTAATTGCTGCACGCGATAGTCAAAATTATTTAATTAGCAGGACTGCTCGCTATCTGGAGAGCCAGTATCAAAACCTCAATGAGGTTGGGTCGTCCCAACTGCATGCCCATTTTGATCGCGATCGCCACTACATAGAAACCGTTCGCTTTCAAGATGGCTATGGCCTGGATTGGATTGTGGTTCTGGTGGTTCCTGAAGCCGATTTTATGGCACAAATCTATGCCAATACTCGCATTACGGTTGCCCTCTGCCTGCTGGCTTTTCTCGCCACGCTAATCATTGGGCTATTTATTACCCATGGGCTATCGCGACCGCTGCGTCGGCTCAGTGTAGCAGCGCAAGAAATCGGACGCGGTGACTGGAATACGGCAATTGACTTAACCCGTACTGATGTAATTGGTGATTTGTCGCGATCGCTGGCAACGATGACGCAACAGTTACAAATTTCTTTTAAGAAGTTAGAAAACCGAATCGATGAACGCACTTTCGATCTCGTCAAGGCCAATCAAGAATTGCAGCTTTTATCTTATGTTGATGGCCTGACTCAAGTGGCTAACAGACGCTACTTTGATCGTTATTTTGAGCAGGAATGGCATCGACTTACCCGTGAAAATAAGCCGCTGTCTTTGATTTTGTGCGACGTCGATTACTTCAAGCGTTACAACGACCATTACGGGCATCAAGCCGGCGATCGCTGCTTACAGCGAATAGCGCAGCTTTTATCGAAAAATCTTCAACGTCCGGCAGATTTAGTTGCCCGCTACGGTGGAGAAGAATTTATCTTGCTGCTGTCAAATACTGATATTTATGGTGCAGTTACTGTCGCTCAAAATATCTTAGATGACCTCAAAAAAATCAAAATTCCCCATGCAGGCTCTGAGCAGCAGCGAATTTCTATGAGTTTGGGGATTGCTACAGCTATACCTGGCGTTAACATGACAACTGATACCCTCTTAGCAAAAACAGACTTAGCGTTATACACTGCTAAAGGGCTAGGCCGCGATCGCTATGTCGTTGCCGATAATAATACCCATGAGCCTCACGTTGCCTCTGAGGACTAACTAAAAAAATCATGGGCTTGGTTGGATAATTATGGTCTGTTGGTTTTATTCGATCCACCGAACTGCAGTAAAAAGCTGCTGACTGAGATCAGTAAAATAGCAACTGCTACGTAAATCACATCAACTGCATGTTCAATCTGAAGTCCTAAAGCTTTTTTAAATAGGTTGATGATTAGCGTAATTACAATTACCTGCACTAATTTTGTTTTAAGTTCTCCTAAAGTTGCACTTTGTAAATGCTTGATTTCGGCATATTTAAGCCGAAAACTAATTTTTGAAATGAATAACTCATAAATCCCAAAGCTAAAAATTAGTAGAACAATGCCAATCAGATAATAATCGATGCCGCCAATAATATATGAAACAATTCGATTGGTAATCTCTCCTTCTGGATCGGCGATGTCAAATCTCAAGCTGAAACCTGCCCAAATATCCAGGGTGCCAATAATAAAAAATTGAACAGCGCTAAGTAGCCCAAAGACGACGGGGACTAGGATAAAAAAGCGAAAGTACCAAATAACGGCCTCAAAAATATTTCCTAGTTTTTGCATAAAGCGCTCCGAACGTGGGCAATTCTGTATTTATCAATCAGCCTCGATAGATTAAACTCACCAGGCGTGTTTCGAAGTTTGCGTGCGTTATTGCAGAAGGACTGCAAAAATTGACAGACAAACTCTGTAAACGTAAATGATGCCAGAGCTTTCACACTTTTGGTGAATTTGGCCAGCGATCACTTAAACGTCTGTAAATGCCTGTTCAAGCTGAGATAAAGACCTTTTAGGTTTCTCTGGTAAATCAGATCTCAGGGTTTTCACCAACCCCTATACTGTAGGCACACGCTTTTGCGGAGTATTGGGAGTAAATGATGGAATGGCATGTGAGTGACGCCCAAAGTCTGAGAGTAATCGATCGCAAAATTGGCCACCACATGTTTACTCCTTCGGAATATGAGTTGGTACGGCGAGTCATTTATGCCACGGCTGACTTTGATTTTGCTTCTTTAGTGAGATTTTCAGAGCATTCACTGACGTCCGGTGCGGCGGCATTGGCGGCGCGGACCACGATTGTGGTGGACGTGCCCATGGTTCAGGTTGGCATTGCCGCGTCTATTCAAAGGACTTTCGTAAATCCAGTTTATTGCAGCATGGATGCCTTAACTCGGCCTCAAAAGGGTAAGAGTAAGACGGCTTGGGGGATTGAAACCTTGGCCAAGCGTTATCCCGAAGGTATTTTTATGGTGGGAGAATCGCAAACGGCGCTGGAATCTTTAGTCGAACTGGTGGAAACTAACCAGGTACGTCCGGCCCTGGTGGTGGCAACTCCCGCCGGATTCTTAGACGTCGACGTACTGAAAACCCGCTTGCAAGACGCCATGGTGCCCCATATTCGCATTGACGGGCAAAAGGGTAGTCCTGTTTTAGCCGTGGCGATTATGAGTGGTCTTATTGATTTGGCCTGGCAAGCGTACGGCAAAGCGCCTAAAGCGATGTAGGCTAAATTTTCTGACTGTATTTACAGCGGACTCAATCTGCCTGGACATGGGCAAGAGCGACGCTGGCTTAGAGTCGATGTCTCCATGGCATTTGCTGCGCTGCGGGGCAGGCTGCGGCAGGCTCAATAAAGATGTCAGAGAAATTACATCAGGTTCAAGGGATCCACGTCGATGGTGAGACTCACTTGAGCCGGACATTGTTTAGCTAAGTCAGTGAGATCGGGAGCAGGGGCCGCGATCGTTCCTTTCAGCAGGATTTGCCAGCGATAGCGGCGAGCGACCCGTAAAATGGGCGCTGGAGCAGGACCCAGCAGCGACCAGAGTTCAGGTAGCCGATGAGCCAGTTCGGCGGCTAGCGTTTGGGCAGTTTGTTCCGCGGCCTGGCGATCGGGACTAGTAATGCGTAAGAGAATCAGTTGGCCAGCGGGCGGATAGCTCAGCGCCTGTCGCTGCTGGTGCTCGGTGGCTAAAAAGTGCGGCAGGTTTTGCGCTTTGACCGCTTGCACAACCGGATTATCAGGATTGTAGGTCTGCAAAATAACGCGACCGGGCTGGTCGCCGCGTCCGGCCCGGCCCGCTACTTGGGTCAAAATCTGAAAGGCCCGTTCACTGGCGCGATAGTCGGCCATGTAGAGCAGCCCATCAGCGGCGATAATGCCGACTACGGTCACCTGCGGCAGGTCAATGCCTTTGGTCAGCATTTGAGTGCCAACCAACACATCCGCTTCGCCCTGGGCAAACCGGTCCAGCAGCGCCCGGTGGGCACCTTTGGCGCGGGTGGTATCGCTATCGAAGCGCAGACAGCGCAGCTCGGGTAAGTCTTGGGCGATCGCCTGCTCGACCCGCTGAGTCCCGCTACCAAAGTGTTTGAGATATTGTGAGTCGCAGGCTGGGCAAGTGGGGGGCTGGGCTTGTCTAAAGCCACAGTAGTGACAGCGCAACTGGGCGGCAGCATCGACCCGTGACTGGTGATAAGACAGCGACACGTCACAGTGGGGACACATCATCACGTAGCCGCATGAGCGACAGGAAACAAAACTGCTGTGTCCGCGCCGCTGAATAAATAGGATGCCTTGTTCTTGACGCGATTTCATGGCTGCTAAGGCCGATCGCAGCGAGCGGCTAAAGATCGAGCGGTTGCCAATCTGGAGCTCTAGCCGCATATCGACTACGGTGACGGGCGGTGGCGGGCGGCGATGAATGCGATCGGGCAGAGAAAGATAATGTCGAACCGGCATGGCAGTTGCTGATGGCAAAACAGCAGTGGTGGATTCCTCTGTAGGCGCTGCGGTCGCTGCGGCCACTGCTGGTTGCTGCACCCAACTTTCTAAAGAAGGGGTCGCGGAACCGAGCACCAAGGGACAGGATTCCAACTCGGCCCGCCACTGTGCCACGGTGCGAGCGTGATAGCAGGGCATGGGTTGGTCCTGCTTAAAGCTGCCGTCGTGTTCTTCATCCAAGATTAGGATGCCGAGGCGAGGCAGCGGCGCAAAGACTGCCGATCGCGTGCCAATGACTACCATGGCCTCACCCTGCAGCATGCGGCGCCAAGCATCATAGCGTTCGCCTTCTGACAGACCGCTGTGGTAAACACAGACGCGATTCCCAAATCGCTGCTGAAAGCGATCCGTTAGCTGCGGCGTCAGGCCAATCTCTGGCACGAGCACTAAAGCCGATTGACCAGCATCTAGTCGGGGCGCGATCGCCTGTAAATACACTTCTGTTTTACCGGAGCCGGTCACCCCATGCAGCAGCGCAATTTCGTACCCCTGGACCGCCTGCAGCGTGTCGAGAGCCGCCTGCTGAGCGACTGTTAGCACTTTCGGGCGATCGCGGTTAAGGGTTGGCGTCGCGGGCTGCCGCAGCACTTCTCGCTCTTCAATAGCCAGATAGCCCTTTGCGGCCAAGGTACGCATCGTGGCGCTAGTGGTGCGGCAAACCTGTAAAGCCTCCTGCAGCCATAGATCACCGCCGCGCCGCTGCAGCAGCAACAGCACTTCTCGCTGTCGCTTGGTCACCGCTCGATCTTCTGGCACCGGCACTTGAACAACGGTAACCGCCTGCCGCCGCTGAGGCCGGGGCGGCGTCGGCAAAGCCAAGTAGCTTTCGGCCCACTGTCGATCAACCAGCGCTTGAATGCCGCGATGGGCGGTACGACATTTTTGTCGCAGATACTGCCAGGTGTAATCGCCTCGGGCTGACTGCTGCAGCTGATTGAGCACACAAGCTGCTGCCGGAGCAAGAAAGAGCGCTGCATCGGTCGGTATGGCCTGTGGCAACAACCGTACGCGCCGCTGCGATCGCCGCAGCAGCCCTGGCGGCAGAGCCGTCCGAATCACCTGAATGAGAGCTGTTTGATAGTAAGCCGCGAGGCGCTCCATCAGCTGCCAGTAGGTAGGCGAAAACATCCCAGGACTGATAATGGCCGCCACTGGGCGAATGGTCTCAGTCGCTAAGTTAGCCGGTAGACAATCGCTAATTTGAATCGCGATCGCGCCCACTTGCTGGGCTCCAAAGGGCACGCTCAAAATGTCGCCCACTGCCACCGACAGCCCTAGCGGCACACTGTAGGTATATAGTCCTTGAGCACCGACGCAATCAACTAACGCTGCCACCCATTTTGTTGACTCGTTTTTAATATCAACCTCGCTTGATCAATTTAGCCATTAATATCGCGATCATGCCCGAAAAAAGCTGGTATTTTTTGACGATTGTCGTTATCCTTGCAAGGCTCTGTAGACTCTTAAGATTTTTCTTAGCTTTTAAAGTGAAATCGACCACATTTTACAAGCGGTAACAATCTCTGAAGATCGTTACATATCACATCAAACAGCCCAATCCCTTGAGGGAGAGATCTTTGCACTTAATGAGAAATGTTAATTTTCTAAAATGGGTTGCTATTTTGCCACTAATTCGAGTATAAACGCCTCAAAAGCAAGCGCCTTAGAAGCCTAGAATTATCCCCATGGAAGCCTTCTTTATTTCTCCGGAAACTGATTCAGAAACTTTAGCTCATGTCGGTTTGGCTGATGAAGAGTTAGAGACTGTCAATGCCGACGACAAGTCGGATGATGGGGTCGTCCAAACCTCAAAAGATGACACTTCTTGGCATGAAGATTCCGAGGTGTCAGCACAGTACACGATTAAAGATTCCCTCTCGGAACTCAGTGTGCCGGGCTATCAAAAAACGATTACAGACGATGCAGTGGGAGCCTTCTTTAAGGAGATGGCCCGCTATCCTCTACTCAAACCGGCTGAGGAAATTGAACTGGCACGTCAAGTCCGATTTCTTGGCCAGATTGAAGAATTCAGAGAAGAGTGGATTGCAGAAAAGGGCTGTCCACCAGCGCTAGCGGAAATCATTGCGAGTTTTGGTATTAGCGAAAGCGAGTTTCGGCAAAAGTTGCACTATGGCAGGGCTGCCAAGCGCCGCATGATTCGCTCTAACTTGCGCTTAGTTGTTTCCATCGCCAAACGTTATTTAAATCGCGGCGTACCATTTTTAGATTTAATTCAGGAAGGGGCACTAGGTTTAAATCGCGCTACAGAAAAATTTGATCCTGACAAGGGATATAAGTTTTCTACCTATGCTTATTGGTGGATTCGGCAAGGCATTACTCGCACGATCGCGAACGATGCCCGTACGATTCGCTTACCAATTCATATTGTTGAAAAGCTCAACAAGCTAAAGAAAGCTCATCGAGAATTGCGCCGTGATTTACAGCGGAATCCGACTGAAGCAGAGCTGGCTGAAGCATTAGATATGGCTCCTGATCAATTGCGGAGTCTGCAGCAAGTGCGGCGGCGATCGCTGTCCCTTAATCACCGCGTTGGCAAAGGTGAAGACACCGAATTGATGGAGCTGCTGGAAGACGGCAATACGCAAACGCCGGAAGCGAAAATCAGCGAATCAATGATGCGAAAAGAAATTACGGGAGTGCTCTCAGAAGTGCTGACCGAACGAGAAAAAGACATCATTACCTTAAGATATGGTTTAACTACGGGCGAAACGCACACCCTCGAAGAAGTTGGCAATATGTTCAATCTTTCTCGGGAACGAGTGCGCCAAATTCAAACTAAAGCTATGCGTAAATTAAGGAGGCCACAAGTGGCTTCTCGACTTAAGGGCTGGTTGCGTTAACGTAACAGTCTGAGTGGCACCTACCGTAGCATTTTTAACAGACCTTTCTCCCATTATCTTCAATAATTCTGTTGTAATTTTGGGGGAGAGGTTTTGTGGATTATAAGCAAGATCTCATTACAACGATTCACGATCTCGGCTGCGATATTGAGCGGCTTGACGATCATTTGACTGAGGTTAGTCAATCTTTGCCGACGGCAGTCTTGATTCCCTCTCTTTATGAAGAGTTGGAGCGGCCAGCCCTAACCCAAATTCGCGACCAGCTAAGGCAATGCCGCTTCGTCAATACGGTGGTCATTAGTCTTTATGCCAAAACGCTAGAAGAGTATTACCAGGCGGTTGACTTTTTCAAAGTGCTGCCGCAGCCCACCTATGTACTTTGGGAAAACGGACCTCGCGTCACTAAGCTGCTGGCTCAATTACAGGAGCAAGGGCTTGATTTGTTGCAGCATCAGGGGAAAGGGCGCGCTGTTTGGCTAGGGCTTGGTATTGCTTCCATCGAGGCTGCTGCGATCGCTCTCCATGATGCCGATATCGTTACATACGACAAAACTTATCCCCTCAAGCTGCTCTTTCCTTTACTAGAGCGAGAATTTGGGATTGCCTTCAGCAAGGCTTACTACACTCGGTTAAGCGAGCATCCTCGGCGCCTGCATGGCCGAGTCACGCGGTTGTTCGTGGCGCCACTCATCACTTCCCTAATGGAGCTATTTGGCTACCGCGACTATCTGCGCTATCTCAACTCCTACCGCTATCCCCTTTCGGGAGAATTTGCGCTGACCAGCGACCTGGCGCTGAATACTCGCATTCCAGCTGATTGGGGACTAGAAGTTGGCCTGCTCGCCGAAGTGTACCGGAATGTTGCTCGTAAGCGGATCGCTCAGGTTGACCTGGGCATTTTTGAGCACAAGCATCAGACCTTAGGGGCGTCTTCCGACCAAGGCCTGCAGAAAATGTGTCGCGATATTTTCAAATCAGTTTTGCGAACGTTAACTGAGACCGAGCAGGTGGCCATTTCACAGGACCACATTCGCGCGCTGGGGGTCAAGTTTCGGCGAGAGGCCCAAAATCTGACTCGACAATACTTCGTCGATGCCCGTTTCAATAGCATTGAGTACGATCGCCACAAAGAAGAAGTCATGCTGGAGCACTTTGAAAAGCTTATTCTGGAAGCCGGCGATGACTATCTCAAAGACGCCACGGGCACCCAAATTCCTGATTGGACCCGGGCGCTGGCGGTTATGCCTCACCTGCGGGAGCAGCTCCGCGATGCTGTTGCTGCGGATATGAGCGATGCCCGGGAACAAAATAGACAAATGGCCCTCAATAGCATGTGTCCCGTGAACCCCGCGTTAGCACTGACCGTCGTTCCCCAGTAAAGCTTGGTAGCAGGGTGGTTGGGTGGCAGGGTGGTTGGGTGGCAGGGTGGTTGGGTAGCAGGGTAATAGAGTGTAATTAGGATGTGGTTAATTTGCCTCGCCCTAAATTCTTTCCGGGAGATTTCCTGAGCAGATTTCTGGGAGTGAAAATACCGGTTCTGTGGTGCGTCACGCGATACTGACGGCACCTTGTGAGTTACCGATAGAGTTAAATTTTCTACCTATCTATCACTATTTTCTGCCGTTCATACCTTCAGGTAATGACGCCCTGAGAGTCACCATTTAAGAACGCATTGGTGATTTCTCCACCATCGGAAATGCGCACAGATTTAGTGCTCAGGGAGTTGTACTGTACCCAAATCACCGTTGCCGAGCTCTTCAGGGCGACTTCCAGCGGAATATTGCCCTTGATCACCTGGCTGAAGAAGCTTTCTCGACTGGCACCCAGCACAATGGCATCGCTCTGGGTCTGCTGTCCCAACTCGGCAATGCCGACAGCGATATCGTCATGGAGCGTGAAACTAGTTTTTACTGGGCTGCGTAGGCGGCTTTCCAAAGCTTTGGCTCGTCGCAGCAACTGCCGATGTACCTGTGTGCGATCGCGTTGCTTGGTTGCGATCGCACACAGGTGTACCTGGGGCTGATGGCCAAGGGACATCAATGCCGGCATCAGCCGTAGCGCTAGCCGCGAATTGGGGCCGCCAGCGGAGGGCAGCAGCCAGCGATTGAACTGAATTGGGATGCCCGGCTTCACCACAATGACGGGGCAAGGCGCCTGCCGCAGCAGGGTGTCGACTACATTGCCCACCAGCCGACCAGGCGTCAAATTTGGGCGCCGCCAGCCCAGCAAAATCTGATCAATATGGCGTTTTTTGATCACCTCCAGCAGCGTTGAGGCGACATCATGGGCGACCCGAATCTGAGTATGCAAAGGAACTCGACTGCTCTGCACCCGCTGCCGTGCCAAATCCAGCAGCCCATGGCTAGCTTCCAGGTCGATGTAGGCCTCCTCTGGGGGAACGGAACGCGATACCAGAATCACGTGTACGCATTCCAATTCGTATTGCTCCTGACGGGCGATCGCAACGGCCATGTCTAACAGCAGTGGCGCCGTCTCTGGATCACTGATGGGGACTAGTAAGCGTCCGCGCCCCACCGCTGGCGATCGCTGGCGATAGACGCCACAGGAGGGCGTTGCCGCTGGGCCAATTTCATCGGTCTTGCCGCTCAAGCGCTCGGATTCCGCGCGAATAATGTCACCGCGAGTGATGATGCCGACTAGCTTATTGCCGTCGGTGACGGGCAGACGACTGACCTTAAGTCGATTGAGCAGATCTAACACATGGGGCAAAGAGGATTCTGACCGCACCGTTACCGGATTGGGCGTCATGATGTCTTTGACCAGCTGACCGTCAGAGCGAGCTTGTGTATTATCGCCAAGATCGGTTTGGGTGATGATGCCGACCAGCTTGCCCTGGGAAAGGACGGGAAAGCCGCGATGGTGCGATCGCGAAAAGGCTTCCAAGGCTTCTGATACGCTCATCTTGGCGGATAGGGTTTCGACCCGGCGCTGCATCAAATCGGCAGCGGTCAAATCGGCCCAGGGGTTGGCTGCCGCAGGCGCCCCCTGCAGTTGGATGCCCTGAAATGCGAGCAATCGATCATAGATTGAGCCAGATGAAATGCGATCGCTGAGCAAATAGGCTAATCCCGACCCAATCATCAACGGTAGTACCAGGTTAAAGTTGGCGGTCATTTCAAACACGATGACAATGGCCGTAATCGGTCCCCGGGTCACGGCGCTGAAAAATGCGCCCATGCCGGTCAAGGCATAGGTGGTGGTATTGCTGCTGGCCAGCGTCCCCACCGGCAGCCCTAACCAGCTGTGACTGGCCTGGGCCAATAGGCTGACCAAGCAGCCTAGCGCCGCTCCCAACACCAAAGCCGGGGCGAATAGTCCGCCCGACGCGCCCGACCCATAAGCCAGCAGCGTGAGGACAAACTTAGCCACAAACGCGATCGCAATAATCTGCCAGGCGGCACCGCCAGTGACAAAGAACTCTCGGAGGCCAGTGTTGTCTTGAGCGGCGATCGGCAAGGCGGCTCCGACCAAGCCGGTTACGGCTCCGGCTAGGCCAATGCGCCAGGGCAAACTGACCGTTTTCAGCTGGTGAAAAAAATGCAGGCTAGTGAAAACGCCTTTGCTGAATAGCCCGCCAAGCACCCCGGCCATTACTCCCAGCAGGATCAGAAACGGCAAATCCTGCACGGAAAGACCCGTTTGCAGCATGCCAAAGTTGCTGAGATTGAGTCCCTGGCCGCCTAACAGTCGTGATACCACAGCTCCCACAAACGAGGCTAAAATCGCCGAGCCCAGCGTGAGATTGGAAAAATCCTGCAGCAGTTCTTCAACCACAAAGAGCACGCCCGCGATCGGGGCATTAAAACCAGCAGCCAGACCGGCTGCCGCCCCAGCGGCAATGAGCTGCCGCCGATATTCGGGCGAAGTCGGCACCCATTGACTCAACTGGGCGGCCAAAGCGGCCCCAATTTGCACCGTTGGTCCCTGGCGGCCCAAGGAAAGGCCTGACCCCAGCGCCAAAATTGTGCTGCCCAGTTTGGCTAGCGCTACCCGCAAATTCAGCGGAATATCGACATAGGCTAGCGCTGCTTTGACTTTGGGAATGCCGCTGCCTCTAGCCTCTGGCGCCACCCACTCCAACAGCCAGCCAGAAATTGTGCCGCCCAGCAGGCCCACCAGTGGCAGTAATATCCACGCGGGAATCGTACTCGCGAGTCGCCAATCGGTCAAAATTTCCACGCTCTGCTTTAAGGCGACTGCCGCTAGCCCCGAAACCACGCCGATAATGCAAGCTTCGAAAAATGCAAGCCGCTTAGAACCGAAAAATTTGTGCAGGTGCCGCAGGCGCAGCATAGGGCAATAAGCCTAAACAATAGGAGAGAGCGTGCACACCTGTGTTCTATCACAAGCAGGGACGAAATTAAGCATGCCCTCTCGGTTGATCGCTTTCACCATTCGGCCGTTCGCTTCGACCACTTGATCCGCTATGGCGTCCGCCGTTTAATTCGGACATTCGAGGCGGCAATCCTAGTTCGGCAAGGTGCTCAATTTTGCCTTCTGCCTTTCGCTATCTCCACTTTTACCCCGCTCTTGATTTAGCGAGGCCCGGTGACCGAAAGCCCTTCCAATAAAACTGACGGCGTGAAGCAAGCGCCGTTCCAATCCGCGTCATTGCCTAATGCTTGGAGATGCATAAGGGCCGTGTAAACATTGCCAGAAACCATCGTGTCTTTGATGCGGCCCCGAATTTCACCGTCAGTCACGCGATAGCCCAGATCAACATTGACGGAAAAATCTCCGGATATGCCGGCTGTTTCTCCTAAAATTTGGTCAACCACGATCGCCTCATTGAGTTGCTGCACCAGCTCATCAAAGCTGGCTGTCCCCGGCTGAATCAGCGTGTTGAACAAGCCTGGCGTCGGCGCGCTGCCCAAACCAGGACGAAACCCATTGCCCGTGGAGCCGCCCCCCAGTTCTTTGCCCGTGGTGCGATCCGTATAGAACAGTCGCAGCACGCCTCGATCGACAAAAACTAGCTTTTGGGTGGTCGTCCCCTCATCGTCGAAGGGGCAGCTGAAGGGACCACTATCGGGATCTTGATAGAAAGTCAGGGCTGTGGACGTCACGGTTTCGCCAAGCCGATCATTCCAGGGTGATGAGTTTTCGAGTACGCGCTTGCCGCTAAGAGCCGCCTGCACGGTACCCCACAGCGTGTCCGCAGCTTTGGCGGTAAATAGTACCGGCACCCGACCGACCACCGGTTTAACGTTGCGCTCGGCCCAGGCCAACCGTTTGAGAATCTGCTGAGCTAGCACGTCGGGCAACAATACATCACGATAGACCTGCCCATCGCCCACATTGAGAAAGTCATCGCCCCGCACCCACTCAACGCCGACATAGCTGCTGAGAGTAGTGTCGCTGTAGCCGTAGTCCAGTCCCCGAGAATTGATAAATCGAGTAGTTTCAGTATCGCACTCTAACTCTGCCTCGCAGATAACATCGGGATACTGTTCACGAATTAGCGCGATCGCGGTTTTGCCCCATTCAATCATTTGCGCGACGGATACAGCCTGGCCCACATCGGGAAAATCCTGAGCAGTACCCTGAGTCAGCTCCACCGCTTCAGCATCATTGAGTTGACTGATGGCGATCGCCTTGTCCACAAGCGCTTGAGGTGCGATTGTTCCGTGGGCCACGGCGATGCCTGGTCGTCCTTGATGCCAAAGCCGCAGGGCCGTTCCTTCTAAATTATTGCTTTCCAACTGCTTAAGTCGGTTTGCCTCAAAAAAAACCGGATAGGCAGACGAACTGGACTGAAAAACTTCTGCGGCCTCAGCACCCGCCTGCTTGGCCAAATCCAGCAGTTGTTCCGGCAAGGTATGCCAATTTGCCTCTGCCCCCATACCGCTAGCGCCAATTCCAAACTGCGTTTTGATGTTTTCTTATCATCCTGGATAGTGGACATTTGCACCAGTAGGGGGCCGTATTCTCCCCTCAGGAGGCTAGTCCGATAGGCTGTCGGCCAGTCATCATGGGGGCAATTGGCCTAGGAAAACCAGACCACCGGCTGCATTTCTCGCTGAGATTGTTGCCACACCGTTTTCAAGGTTTCCATAAAGGCATAAACCGGCGGCGGCTGCAGTGCCTCTCTTAATTGAATGACGCCAATCACGCGCTCAATCGGCATGGGTAGCTCAGCGACCGCCAGATTGGGCGGAATCGGCTCGGCTGCCAAGTGCGCCATAATCGTCACCCCCAATCCCTGCTGTACCATGCTCAAAATAGTGGAATCTTCCCGTACCTCGTATGCCGGTTTGATATCTTGTCCAGCGGCGGCGAGATGCTGCTGTAAGATTTCGCGACAGCCATCTTCCGGGGGAGCCAGAATCAAAGGCTGCTTGGCGATATCAGCCCAGGTGCAGACGCCCTGGGGCGCTTGATCCGTCAGCGGCGCCAATAAGATGTAGCGATCGCGCAGCAGTTCCCAGGCTTCAAAGTCGGAACTCGTGGGCAAATAGGTGAAGCCAATGTCAGCCTGCCCCTGGCGTACGGCCTGCTCGACTTGATGATGGTTCGGTGATTCTTCAATGCTGACTTGCAGGCCAGTATAGTCACGGCGAAACTGGTGAATGACTTCTGGCAAAATATGAGTAGCGACGCTGCGAAATCCCGCGATGCGAACAATGCCCTGCTGCAGGCCGCGAGCACGCTGAGCTAACTGTCCAATCGTGGCCAGGGACTGCATCATGCGATGAGCTTCGGCAGTAATCTCTTGACCTAGAGGAGTCAATAGTGCCCCCTGGCGGCTGCGAGTGAATAGCACCACGCCTAACTCGTCTTCAAGCGTGGCGATCGCATGGCTGACTGCCGATTGCGATAGGTCAAGCTGAAGCGCCGCATCGCTAAACGTACCGGTTTCCGCGATCGCCACCAGCGCCCGCAGCTGCGAAATTTTGAGCCGATAGGGATTAATGCCGCTCATATTGTCAATTAGCTGATTCCTTCTTCCAATCATAAGGGGAGCTCCAGAAACCACATGAACGACCTGCTCTTAACTGCTCTGATCCTTTTTGGAGCCACGCTGGTATCCGCTACTTTTGGCTTTGGCGGTGCCCTGTTTGCCATGCCATTGCTCACTTTCAGCCTAGGAATACCCACTGCTACGCCGCTGTATGGCCTCGTAGGACCCACCATATCGGGCATTATTTTGCTGCGCAATTGGCAGTTTGTAGAGCTGTCCTCGGCGTGGCGGCTGGTACTTGCTACCTTGGCTGGCATTCCGATTGGGGTCTGGCTAGTGACTCATGTATCAGGGACCTGGGTAACGCACTTGCTAGGGATTTTGTTAATTGGCTTTGGCATATATCGCTGGTTTAATTGGGAATTGGTGAAGCTGGAGTCTGCCTGGTGGGCCATGATTTTTGGACTGATGGCAGGCGTTTTTGGCAGCGCCTACAACACGAACGGCCCGCCAGTCATCATTTATGGAGAAATGCGTCGCTGGTCGCCCACAGAGCTTCGCGCGACGCTGCAGGGTTACTTTTTTCCCACCGGATTAGCCATTATCGTCAGCCATGCCCTGGGTGGCCTCTGGCATGAACGCATATTTCAGCTATACGGAGTGTCGCTGCCGGGCATTTTGCTAGCGATCGCGATCGGCAGCTGGTTTAATCAGCGGTTGCCAACGGAAAGTTTTCAGTCACTCCTGTCAGGACTGCTGATTCTTTTAGGCGTGATGCTGTGGTTTTGAGCGCGGGTCCTGCGCGGCCTAGATCTTGATGCTGTTTAGCGAGACATCTTGCCCGCAATGGCAGCCGCAATTAGCTCAATTTCCGCCGTCAAGCACTAGATCTGACTGCTGAGGTAAAGTCCGCGAGCCCAACCGGTCTGGAAGATGGGCGTCGTGGTTGAGGATAGCCGTTTGCCCTGACGGAACTGGCGACGGCTATTTTTCTCAGACACCCCTTATCTCGCCAGCTAATCACTCAGGATTTTTTCAGACCCTAATCAAAGCGTTTTCAACTGCGGCTGTGACTATAACAATCAAGAACACAGTTCACTTCCGATGGAGATTCGACTTATGAAACGCTTTGTCTTGGCCACGCTATCTGCTGCAACCCTAGGCCTCACTTTAGCTTCTGGAGCCAGCGCCTTAAAGCCACTGGAATTTTCTGCCCTAACGCAAACCGGTTCTGCGACTGAGGCTGTGACTTTAGCCCAGGCCACTACGGGACAATTTGTGACCGTCGACCAGGCAAAGGCCACCACGGGTACAGCCAGCGTTGTGACTGAAGATGGACAAACCTACTTGGTTTTTGACGAAGCCTTTAGCACGGCGAATGGCCCTGACGTAACGGTCGTACTCTACGCCGATGGTGCCGCCGTGCCGGTCAATATTGAAGGCTCAGACTATGTCGTACTTGAAGCCTTACAAAGTTTCGAAGGTGGACAGCGCTACTTGGTAGACGCCAGCCTTGATATCAACGACTATGATGCGGTTGCTATTTGGTGCCGGGAATTCGACGTCACCTTTGGCTATGCGCCGCTCTAACTGAGCTGACGGTCATGCTTGCGCATTGACTCCAAAGGCTGCCCCACAGCAGTTGCTGGAGTTGATGCCATTAGCTGGCTAACTTAGCCTTGACCAACGCCTGAACTTTAGCGCCATCAGCCC
Source organism: Cyanobacteria bacterium P01_C01_bin.120 (assembly GCA_039027715.1). GTDB lineage: Bacteria > Cyanobacteriota > Cyanobacteriia > Phormidesmidales > Phormidesmidaceae > Halomicronema. The sequence goes on along the minus strand of JBCCJU010000076.1, from coordinate 904 downwards.
GGCCTTTGAGTTCTTTCATCGCCGGCCCCATGACTTTACCCATATCTTTGGCGGATGAAGCGCCGATTTTAGCAATCAGAGCATCAATGACCGCTTCGATATCCTCGTCCGACATTTGAGCCGGCAGATATTCTTCAATAATGGTAAGCTCGGCGGCCTCTTTTTCAGCTAAATCACCGCGATTGGCGTTGTTATACTGAGCGATCGCATCTTTCCGCTGCTTAGCCAACCGAGTCAAAATTGCCAGTTCTTGATCTGCCGTCAGCTCATCCTGGCCTTTCCCTCGCGCCGTACTTTCTTCTTCAAGAATCACCTTTTTGATGCTGCGAACAGTTTCTAGCCGCAGTTTGTCTTTCGCTTTCATCGCCGTTTTGATGTCTTCGGAAATGCGGTCTTTAAGGCTCATGGCAATTTTGATTGGCAAAGATCACTTTTCATCCTAGAGCGTGTCATCCGTTGAGGCTAGAAAACTTGTGGACTCAATGGCTATAACCAAGGAGATTTTCGGGAACAAAAAGACACATCTTATGGTGCGTCACGCTGCGCTGACAGCATCATACGTGCGGTAAATTCTTTCCTGGAGATGCTTTAAGACAAGTATTCAACAACTATTATGCTGTTCTAGCTAGACCGAGTCTGGATCAATCCCCAGTTCCTTGAGCTTTTGAGCAAGTCGCTGCGCTTTTGCTTGGGCTTGATTAGCCTCTGCTGCCGCTTGATTAGCTTGGACTACCGCCTGTTTGGCCTGGAGTTCGGCCTGCTGCACCCGTTCTTCTGGGGTCAATAGGCGATCGCCGGCTTGGGTATACCAGTACAGCCACTCGCGCTCACGACCGAGATAAACGCCACGTTCACGACCGAGCCCTAGGCCAATTTCCGGCAACCATACAGGATTGCCCTCCAG
>JBCCJU010000075.1:0-25790 GCA_039027715.1 Cyanobacteria bacterium P01_C01_bin.120 | reverse complement strand
CAGTAGGCGATCGCTCAGCCAGGTTAGGCCCACAAAAATCAGAACCCCCAACACCGTGGTCAGGCTCAGGGCGGCAAACATGCGCGGGATCTGGAGCTTATAGCTCGACATCAAAATTTGATAGGCAATGCCTGATCGCGCCCCCCCGGTGCCGGCGACAAATTCGGCGACAACGGCTCCAATCAGGGCTAATCCCCCGCTGATGCGCAGGCCCCCGAGAAAATAGGGCATCGCGCTGGGCAGTCGCAAATACCAGAGGGTTTGCCATCGAGAAGCGCCATAGAGTCGGAACAGATTTTGTAGGGTGCGATCGGCGCTATTCAAGCCCAGAGTGGTATTAGACACGATAGGAAAAAGCGCCACAATCCAAGCACAGACTACCAGCGCGGCAAACGTGCTGTTTTTGAGCCAGATGATAATGAGGGGGGCGATCGCCACAATCGGCGTCGTTTGCAAAATCACCACATAGGGAAACAGGCTGCGCTCAATCCATTTACTTTGGGTAAACAAAATTGCTAACAGAACGCCTGATACCGTCGCGGCCAGAAATGCCAGTACGGTAATTTGTAGCGTCACCAGCAGGGAAGAAAACAGGTCAGGCCATTCCTGCACTAGCGTTTGCAGCACCAGTAGCGGCCCCGGCAGCAGATAGGGCGGTAGGCCCAAGAGGCGCACCGCTCCTTCCCACAGCAGCAGGGCGCAAAGACCCACAAGTAGCGGCGCGATCGTTTCGGTGCGAGCGGCCCCAGACCAGAGTTTGGCAATCACTGACCGACGAGCAGTTCGGCTTGGTGGACGGGAAAGTTTGAGATCGGACGACGGCGGTACTTTGAGGGTCATGGGGAAAGCGACGGTGACGGCGACGGCATTGAGTCTGGGGTGGGAGCGTCGCCAATGGCGAGATGGTGGGCGACCTCGCGACAGTAGCGATTGAACTGCGGGGTTGTACGAAAGCTTTCACTACGGGGATAGGGTTCGTCAACCGCCACCGTGGCCACGATGCGACCCGGCTGCGCCCCCATCACCACCACTCGATGAGACAGATAGACGGCCTCGTAAATATTGTGGGTCACAAACACGACCGTCCAATGGTGCTGTTGCCAAAGCTGCAGGAGTTCGCCATTTAAGCGGCTGCGGCTGATTTCATCCAGCGCGCCGAAGGGTTCATCCATCAGCAAGATTTGGGGCTGGGTAACGAGGGCACGGGCGATCGACACCCGCATCTTCATGCCCCCCGACAGCTGTCGGGGATAGCTGTGCTCGAATCCTTGCAGCGCGACTAGATTCAGTGCCGCTTGAATGCGGCTGCGGCTAGCTCGCAGGGATTGACCTTTGAGCTTAAGTGGCAGATGCACATTGTCCACCACGGTGGCCCAGGGCATCAGTGCCGCATCTTGAAAAACAAAAGCCAGATGGCGTTCTTTCGTCTGCCAAGCAATGTGTCCGTGAGTGGGCTGATCGAGTCCGGCAACCAGTTTCAATACGGTGCTTTTGCCACAGCCCGACGGCCCCACCAGACTAACCAGTTCACCGGTGTAAATATTCAGGTCAACGCCCTGCAGTGCAGTCGTGCCGTTGGCATAGGTCTTATTGATTTGATGGAGGGCGATCGCAGTGGCAGTCATGGCAGCTTTAAACCGAACCAGGGCATAGCTTCAGCCAGGGTACCCAGCCTTATGACTGGTAATACTCGACTCCTTTATTAACGAAATCTAAGGTAAAAGCCTGAGTGTAATCGACTTCTGGGCTCACAACTTCAGCTTCCACCAGCTTGTCATAGAAGGACTTCCAGCGATCGTCCGTCATCGCCCCAATGCCCATTGCCTCCGCCTCCCCCGAAACGACAATGCCGTACTCCTTCATTTTCTCAATGCCGTAGGCAATCTGTTCATCCGACATTTCCGGGTTGTCCTGCTTGATCAGCTCATTTCCCGGCGTTGGGTCATCGTTCAAATAGCTATACCAGCCCTTAATCGAGGCATCCACAAACCGCTGCACCCTATCGGGATCGCTATCCACAACTTCTTGGCGGGTCTCAATCGTGGTGGAATAGGGATCATAGCCGTAATCTGCCAGCAGCAGCACAACCGGCTCAAAGCCCCCTTCTTCAGCGATTGTTAGCGGCTCCGAACTCAAATAACCCTGCTGCGCCGACGATTTATCTGCCAAAAACGGCCCCGGATTGAAGTTATAGGGCCGCTTCATATCTTCCGTAAAGCCATACTTAGCGGCCAGAAAAGGCCAGTAAGTCACGTTAGCTGCGGAGGAAATGTAAACCGGCTGGCCCTGCAAATCTTCTAACGACTCGATGCCCTGGTCGGGGTGAGCAATGATGATTTGCGGATCCTTTTGAAAAATAGAAGCCACGGTGAGCTTAGGAATTCCCTCTTGAATAGCCTGTAGGGCATCCGAGCCGTAGCCCATAAAAAAGTCCACGCTGCCGCCCATCAGCAGTTGCGTGCCGTTGACCTGGGGGCCACCCATTTGGATGGTGACGTCTAGACCGTGGTCGGCATAGATTCCCGTGGCGATCGCCTGATAGAAGCCACCGTGCTCTGCCTGAGCATACCAGTTGGTGCCAAAGGTGACCGGCTGTAGCTCTCCACCACCACTCTCAGCAGTCTCAGTTCCGGTGGTTTCTGCAGTCGGGTTGGTGGTCGTCCCGCCGCAGGCAGCGGCTACGCCAGCCCCCACCAGCAGCGAACCGTATTTCACAAATCGCCGCCGACCTAATGCTCTGGGATTCAACATCCAACGCTGACTCAAAACCTTTACCTCTCTGGACTTATGACGATTACCGGACCATAGATGAAATCACAGTGATTTCACATCTATACCTCAATATGCCTTCTATTTTGAAGCAAACTGAAGGGTTGAGCCAGTTGTCTTTTCAGTTTAGATGAAGCAGGTTGAATCAGGCTGAGGTTTTGTTTTTGGGCTCTCAGCTCTTGATTCTTCGTTCTTGACAGCGGTATCTATTAAAAAAACTCAGAGTGCTTCACAGTCCAGCAGCAATTTTTGACTGTATCCACGCCGTCACTTGCTGACCTAAACGGACATTATCTAAGCGATCAATTTCGCGAATACCGGTGGGGCTAGTGACATTTACTTCGGTGAGATAGCCGCCAATGATGTCGATGCCGACAAACATGAGGCCGTCGCGCCGCAGGGTAGGAGCAAGCTGGGCCGAAATTTCGCGATCGCGCTCCGTAATTGCCACCGGCGCTACCCGACCGCCGACCGCCATATTGCCGCGAAACTCACTGCCGGTCGGAATCCGGTTCACCGCGCCAATGGGGTCTCCATCTAGTAAAATCACGCGCTTGTCACCTTCCTTGGCGGCGGGCAAATACGTCTGAATCATCACCGGCTCGCGCCCCTGCTGCGTGCTGATTTCAATCATTGAGTTGAGGTTGCGATCGCCCTGCTCAAGGAACAAAATGCCCTCACCGGCTTTGCCGCCTAAGGGCTTCAGAACAGCACGTCCCCAGCGGTCCACCGTTTTTTGAATCACCGCCTTGTCACGACTCACAATCGTTTCGGGAATGGCCTGCGTAAACTGCAGGGCATACATCTTTTCGTTAGCGGCCCGTAATCCCTGCGGTGAGTTCATCACTAGCGTTTTGGTAGGATCCACATAGTCCAGCACATAGGTGGTGTAAAGGTAGGGAATCGTGACGGGCGGATCCGTTCGCATCATCACCACATGCATGGTTTCTAGGGGCTGATAGGTCATTTCCCCTAGACGATACCAGTCTGATTCGGCAAGCCAGCGATCGTCGCCGAGAGTGACAGGCTTGAGAGTCACTGACTGCAGCCGTGCCATTGCTTTGCCGCTTTCGACCCCCAACCACTCAGCCTGAGTGATCCACACCTCGTGTCCGGCAAGCTGAGCCGCTTCCATCAGCGCCACACTGGTATCATGACCGGGATCAAGCTGACTGATGGGGTCAATAATGAATGCAAACTTCACGGCTGATATCCTTAATGTGCAGACCAGCCTGATTGTGACATGATTCGTCAGAACAAATGGAGGCAACGCAAGCGTGCCAAATTTTCATGTGGACTAAGCGGAGTCAAAACTGCATTACTCTCAATCGCCTCCTCTTCGGCTTAGCTCAGGCGATAATTCTTGATTTCTGACTGCCTTGAAACTGCACCAGGGAAATTTCAGGAACGGTATTGGTTAAGTTACGTAATCTGAGTTATCGTTGAAGAGCTTCGATAAATTGACTTGCTGAACCATTTATTTCTATTGAATACTCAGTCTATTTTTTATCAGCTATTGAATTTTTTCGCTTAAATTTCATCAATTAATTATTGAAAAATTTACAGCTTTTAACCAAGGGTGCCAACTAGAACTTTTTCGTTTTTTATGTTAGTAATTATGCTTGGTTTTGAATAGTCTTTAAGCTCTGGAGATGGGTTCGAGCCTTACAGCGCCCAAGCTTCAAAATTACAGCCGCGATCGCTTTGAATTGTTTTTTGTGAGCAAAGCTTTTCCAAGGTTTTTACTCAGACAAAGCCAAGGTCTGTAATTTATTAACTGTAAAATTTATGAATAAATAATGCTCGACCTATACGCGGTTCGTGTCTGAATGCGTCTACCAGCAAAAGTTTTCTACTATGCATTTAAAATCTAATCAGAGTGATTTGTTAAGTTCTGAGTTTGATGCTAACGATCCTTCTCTCAGACAAAAAACCTTACAGTCCAGTTTTATTACATTCGCGGCTCAACCTATTAAGCTAATTGCGTCAGTGGGTTCTGTTGCCTTGCTGGCGCGCCTTCTAACTCCAGCAGACTTTGGCATCGTGTCGATGGTTTTGCCGCTGGTTTCATTTGCTGAAAGTATCAACAGTTTGAGTTTGGGAGCCGCCATGATCCAGCGGGCCGGACTCACTCGTAAACAGGCGAATGACATTTTCTGGCTAACTTTAGAGATTAATCTTATTTTCACGATTATTTTTTTGGCATCTACGCCTGTGCTGATGGTTTTTTATCAGCAGCAAAAGCTGTTGTGGGTCGTCCCAGTAATGACTTTGGGCATAGTCGGCGATTTTTTATCTGTTCAACCCAAATCCCTGCTAGCAAGACAGCTTAAATTTGGCATTTTGACCTTTGTGGACGTATTTTCCCTCCTGCTGGGGATTGGGGTGGCGATCGCAGCAGCGGTAGCCGGATTAGGCTATTGGGCTCTAGCGCTGCAGTTTGTCGTTTTTCAAACTTCTAAGTGCTGTGGTTTTTGGCTCGGGTGTAACTGGCGTCCTTCACGCCCGTTAAAGTTGTCGCAACTGAGCACTGGCATGGGAACGATGTTGGCTTACGGGGCTAATCTCAGCGCCTTTAATTTAATCAGTCGGTTCTCGTTAGAAATCGATCGCATTTTAGTTGGCTATTTTAATGGCGCCGCCGCTTTAGGACTTTATGGCGTGGCCTATAATTGGGCCTATTTTCCCTTCAACCAGATTCATTTACCGTTGTTAAGCGTGGCTAATTCTGGCCTCAGTCGTGCTTTTCCAGATGGCGACGGTTATCGCCGTCAAAGCCAACAAATGCTGGCTCTAATGTTTAATTTATTGCTGCCAATTCTCAGTTTCTTAGTTATTTCTGGCAGGCCAATTATGTTGGTCTTGCTAGGAGACCAATGGTTGGAATCAGTCCCTATTTTTCAAGTTTTAGTTATTGCCGTGTTAATCGGCAGTTTTTACCGGGTCACTAAATGGTTTTATGTGTCCAGCGGGCAAACGCACCGGCAACTGCGGTGGAGTTTGTTGCATACGCCGATTGTGGTGACTGCCGCAGCGATCGGGGCGCAACAAGGACCACTGGGCGTTGCCTGGGGGATTGCCTTGGCCAGCTTACTAATGAGCTATCCCGCGATCGCCTTTTGTCTAAAAGACACGTCTCTCTCAGTCAGAGAATTCTTTATGCCGATTTGGCGACCGGCGATCGCCGCGATTGTTTCGGCTGGCCTACTATTTCTAATTCAACAGCTGGTCGCTTACCCCACCCAAGTATTGGTTGAGCTGATAGTGAACGGCATTTTGTATAGCATCTTACACGTTACTTTTCTCGCTTTTCTGCCCGGAGGTCGTGAAGATATGAGAAGAGCGATCGCAGAAATCAAGAGCATGATTGACGCTCGTTTAGCTCAAAAAGCCCGCGCTCAACCCCCGCAAAATGATCAGGAATAGTCTGCCAAAACTGGCTGTGTTCTTAGGCTTTTAGGCTAATGGCTTAAGGGACTTAAACAATAACCAACCATTGCGCTAAGACGAGCTGACCTCGGTTGCGGCAGATGTCGGTACAGGCTTACGCAGGCGTTTGGTATACCACCAGTTTTGTTCGTCGCTGGCAAGCCGAGCCGTGTACAGCGTAATTACGAAGGGAGACGCCCGATATCCTTGACCGAGAATTTCTACGCAATAGGAAGGAAACCGTTGAGTCGCCATATCCGGTACGAATCGCCGGCCAATGCGCCGCCAGCTTGGTTCTTTGCTGCGCCATTGCAGCCGACAGCAGGGCCACGGCAACTGCTCGCGATCGTATAGGCGGCAGCAAGGGCCAATCACTCGATACGTTAGATGAGCGCCAGGACTTTGAAAGGTGTGGCCCGATCGCCAAGGATGCTCAGCATTCTCTGGCAGAGGCGGTATCATCGAAACGTAGATTATGTCCATTCGTGAACGTCTCTTACGGAATTGATTATGTCAGAGCCTATCACCGCTAAAGTCAGCGATCGCATCTGTAAACACATGAACGATGATCATGCTGACGCTGTACTCACATATGCCAAATTTTACGGCCAGGCGACTTCAGCGTCTGCTGCCAAAATGGCATCTATCGATTCTGAGGGCATGAATCTGGTCGCTGATGTTGATGGTACTCAAACTCCGCTGCGAATTGCTTTTGACCATCCGCTTGCCAACGCCAAAGAAGCCCACCATGTTTTGATTGAAATGCTCAAGCAACCCCGCCAATCGGCTCAAGGCTAGGGTTGCGTCATCAACTCCAGCCAGCCTGCTTGGGGAATGGCCGTGGCCCGACCTATTGGCTTAGCAAACGACTGGCTCAGCAAGGAGTCTGAGCCAACGTCTTTGGTTAGATTTCACTGCATAAAACCGCAAGGTTCAGCAAACGGTTGATTACAGCGTCTCGACCGCGGCAATTCCGCCAAACAGGAGAAAAAGCGCTCCGCTTAATCCGGTTAACCAGCGTTCGGAAAGTTTCCCGGCGCAAAATTTACCGAACATAACCGCAATGGCGGCGCAAATGCCGTGGCCTAAGACAGTTCCTAAAACCACGCCAACCGGATGATGGGTGACGGCGAGGGTGATGGTGGCCAACTGGGTGCGATCGCCCCATTCAGCTACCAACGTCAGGGCAAAGGCCCGCGAGGCGATCGCAGGAATTAGACCAACACTAGCCAAGCCTAGCGGCTGTGTAAGGATTGCCCGGCAGGCTGCTGTTTGTTCGTCATCTAAGGTCTCGTCCGCCATGACAGCAGCATCGTACAGCAGCTTGCCACCGAAGCCAATAAATAGCAGCGTGGCCACCCTTTGCACCATCTGCAGGGGCAACAGTGCCGCAACTTGCCCAATCAATACCGACAGCACCGTCATTGCAAATAGCGCTGCCGTTACTCCCACAAAAACCCAACGCCGGGAATGGCGCATTGCCAACAGTGCACCAATAAAAAATGTTTTATCGCCTAATTCAGATAATGTAATCAGCAGCAGTCCTGCCGTAAAACCAGTTAAAACGCTCATGCTCTTCTCTCGAAACGGATGTTTGCGTGAGCATGACGAGTATCTAAACAGATAGACCTCACCAAGCTCACGCAGACAGTGAACTCAGTGAAGGTCTCGCTAACAAACGAAAAGCTTTACGCTTGCTGTCTAAACCAGGCTTTTCGCCAGTATGTTGATTTAGACATTAGGACAAACTGTCCTGGAGCTACTCCCCTTCAGCTTCTAGCAGACTATCACACTCTCAGAGTCTGACGTTAGGGCAATTATTGAGGCGTTTTCGCACCTCAATGAAGAACAGCTTCGCTTCCACCGTGGCTAATCGGGGTTTGCGTCCAGCCCCAGTGGCCCGTTGACGCGGCTGAGGACTCCGACGGAGCACGACCGCTGCGGCTAAAACTTGTGCAAAGGCTGGTTTCAGTTCCTCAAAGGCTTTGAGATTCAGACCCGTCAGAGCCCGGAGGAGACGGTCATTCTTGAAGACCCGTTGAAGATTCAGCATGGCACCACCCGATTCGATTCCTCTCTAGACATTATCCTCTAATTCACAACAGGTCTATTGCTAGGCATGAAAGCAAACTGCATCATAGTTGGGCAACTGCTCGGCCCGTAGCTCTCGACCAGCAGTTCTAAAATCGCCCTCTGCTTTCTCAATCCATGCCTGGGTCAGGGGCTTCATAGAGCATTTTGCCTTCATCAACGATTTCCTTCATAAAAAAATCGCCCATCTCTAGTCGTTGACGCAGTAACTCAGGGGTGCGCACCAGTAAATCTAAGGGAAATCGAGGGCGAACTTGAAACCGGATTTCAGCGGCTTTCCGAGGAGAATGGCCTGCAAACGGCATTACCACCAGTAAATCGACATCTGAATCTTCGTTTGGTTCGCCGTAGGCATAGGAGCCAAAGAGAATAATGCGTTTAGGCTGAAACTGCTCAACAATTTGCTGGCTCAGCGCTTCAATTTGCGACATTTCAACCATATTGGCCCTGCCAGATTTCTTCCTATTTTGCCACTCAACAGAAACTTCCAGAGCGTGGAGTCACTCTGGGGGCGCGGATTATTTGCTTACATCGTCGCGAGTTCAGGAGCTTGGCGTTTGAAGACGGGGCGTTCGTTTTCGACGTCGGCAGCTTTATGAAAAAGTACCGATGTTAAAGCTAGGAGGACAGCAAAGCTAACGGTACCGTATCCCACTCCAAATTCATCAGCACAGAGCCCAAATCAGATTCAACGGTGTAGGCTCCGCATGTATCCAAAACTCTGACAGGACTATGACTGGTAATGCCAACGAGGTTTGCAGCGATTTTCAAACGCTACCCTTGCCAGTGAGGTCGGAGTTGAGGTGAGCTGTGGTGCATCTCAACGTGGGGCACGAGGGAATGCGGTTTTTCCAAACCGTGGGCTTCCATCAACATTTGATTGCCCATGACTTCAACAGGATCACCATCGGCAATGATGCAACCGTCGTCAATTAGCAAGACACGATCGCAGACCTCTAGCAAAAACTCCAGGTCGTGGGAGGCCAGCAGCAGCGTTTCATCGGCCTTTTGCAAAAACTGAATCAGTCGCCGCCGGGTGCGCAAATCTAAGCTGGCGGTGGGCTCGTCATAGAGCAAAATGCGGGGACACATCGCCATCAGTCCAGCGATCGCTACCATTTGCTTTTCGCCGCCGGACAGGTGATGGGGAGGCCGATGAGCCAGGTTACGAATGCCGGTGAGGTCCAGAGCCGCCTCAACCCGCTCGGCAACTTCCCCTTCTGAAAGCCCCAAATTTTGTGGCCCGAAGGCAATGTCATCGCGGACAGAGGGAGAAAACAGCTGATCTTTCGGATCTTGGAATAGGAAGCCGACTTCGGGGCGAAATTGATGGGGTTCAACCCGTTGATTAAACAGGTGAATGGTGCCGTTCTGGGGCACTAGTAAACCACACAGCAGCATAAACAGAGTGGTCTTGCCGCAGCCGTTGTGGCCAATTAGGCCGACTCGCTCACCTGCGCGAATGGTAACGCTAATGTCTTGCAAGATCCCAGGATTGTCGGGGTAAGAAAAGCTGAGATTTTGGAGAGCGATCGCCACAGCGGTCTGCAGCCCGTCGGCAACTAGTGGAATCATTAAGGCCGGCGGCGTACTCGATGAAACGGAATTGAGTGGCTGTTTCATAACGGTGATAAAAAGAATTCCCCAACGACAAAACTGATGGCGGCCAACCAAATTAACCCGGTGGGCAGCGCCAGTGTCATCCGTCCCGACGGATGGCTGGATAGATAACGCGGTGGCGCCCCGTGGCCATAGCCTCGCAGTCGCATGGCCTGATAAACCCGCTGCGACTGTTCATAGCTTCGCAGCAGCAAACTCCCCAGCAGTGCCACTAGCCAGCCCCACTGGCGGCTGACCGTCTGGCGAACGTAGCCATAGCCCCGCAGCCGCATGGCCTGCCGCATCGTGACAAGCTGATTAGCGACATCAAACAGATAGCGATAGGTCAGCAGGGTCATATCGGTGAGCAACGGCGGCAGGCCCAGTGATCGCATCGCCTCCAGCAGGGACAAAAACGGCGTCGTGCCCAACAGCACGAACCCCGTCGTGAGGATGGCTAAGAACCGCCCTGCAATCAATGCTGCCGTTTGCAAGCCCTCCAGTCGCAACGCCAAAAATGACCACTCCCACAGCACCGTTTCGCCCGAGAGCCACGGCAGCAGCCCCACCATCGCCAAGATAAACATCCCCGGATAAGGCAGCCGCCGCAGTAGATAGGTCAGCGGTAGCTGCGACCAGAGATACAGCCCAATGACGACCGCGAACACCCACGGCAGCAAGACCAGATGCCGCACCATGGCGATCGCAAACATTAGCGCCAGCAAACTGAGCAGCTTGGGCCGGGTCGCCCAACGATGAATGGCGGACTGACCTGGAATGAAAATATCAGCATGAACACCAACAGCCATAGAAATTTAGTTATTTCAAAAGGTCAGGTTTGACGCGCAGCAGAAAAAAGCAGAGCAATGCGGTGAACAGTCCCTCCAAAAAGACGAGGGGAATATGGGCCACCATGAAGGCAGTGAGCAAGTTTTGCTCCGTCGCTGGGTCGAACGTGGATGGCATGGTAAACACGACCAAACCGAAAAAAATCAAGGCAGTCAGCCCCACTCCAAGCGCCCCCGCCAAGAAGCTGAAAATCCCCAGCGCCGCTCGGGGTGACAGGGCTTTGGCCAGACGGTGACGAAGCCGAAAGAGTTGCCCTGCTAGCAGAGCGGGCACCCCCGCCATGACGGCATTGACTCCCAATGTTGTCAGGCCACCGTGACCTAGCAAAATCGCCTGCAGCAATAGCCCAATTAAGATTGCCGGCCAAGCATACCAGTTCAACAATGCGCCCAAGAGGCCAGTCAGCATCAAATGCACTGACACCGGCGGTATTGGCAAACTCAGAGACGAGCCGACAAAAAAGGCTGCTGCCAGCAGCGCCGCTTTGGGCACCTCGGCAGGAGAAGCTGCGGTGCGGTTGATTTGTCGGAGGGCAGCCCAGGTCACCCCGCCGGCGATCGCATAACCCGCTACGCACACTGGCGCTGGCAAAATACCGTCAGGAATATGCACCCCTACTTCCCTCGTCGCCAAAAGAACAATGCGGTGCCCACACAGCCCCAGGTAACGGCCCCGGCAATCACGATGCGCTGCGTCAGCGAGAGGCCGCTGTCGTTGGCAAACGTGCTGGCGATCGCTCCATCTGCTTCAACGGGCACCACGGCAATGTCGCCGTGGCCCGCCTGCCGCACCGCGATTTCCCAATTGCCCGGAGCCGTCGGCACAAACGTATAGCGCCCCGCGTCGTCGGTGCTCCCGGAGAAAACAGGCGTTTGCGGGTCATCAGGGGCGTACACCTCCACCGTGGCCTCGGCCATCGGCTCGCCGGAGTCGTAGGTTGCCTCAATCTGGACGGCGGTACTCGTGCGGGCCTGAACGTGCGCCCCGTGGGCGATCGCAGCGACGGGACTCAGCCCCACCGCCATCGCTGCTAAAACTGCTGCCGATAGCTCCCGTCGGCGTGCCAGCATGTCCGCTATCATAGGCGACTAATCAGTTGAGTTTCTTCGCAGTGCCCCTCGCCCACGTGGCCTAAGCTCGGCAAAATTTCCATCAGCATCTGATAGTCTTCGGGAGCAAGCTGGGACTCCAGTGCGGCCATGTCAACGTCTAGCGTATTACCGTCGGCGATCGCGGCCAGCGGGTCAAATCCTAGCGCGCCAGTATTAATGTCATCGTCTGGGGGGGCCTCGCCGTCACCAAATAGGTGATCAAAATGGAAAGTCGCCTCTAAATCTGCCTGACTGCCCGACTCCAGCAGCCCCTTACGCTCGTCCCCCACGAAATCACCGCAGACGTATTCCAACGTCGGATCCAGCTTAAGCGCAAAATCAATCGTTTCGCCATCTTTAGCGGCCGTCCCTTCAAGCCATAGGGTTTGTCCCGCAGCGGGACCGCTCTCAGCCGGTTCCATCTTCCATGACAGCGCATTATAGCGCCCAGCTTCGGCCTCTATTGACTTGACAGAAATGGGCTCAGCATCGGCATCGCCAGCGGCTAAATCAACTGTAATAGGCTCATCCACCTCGGCAGTTTCCGTGGCTTCAGGAGTACCGCCCGCCTCCGCATCAAAAGGCGGATCGCTCTGATAGGCAATGACCTCGGCCAGTGTCACATACACATGGTCAAAATCAACCTGCCAGCCATCTTTAGTGACGAACCCTTGACGAACAAAGTCTTCTCCATTCGCCCGAATCACCAATTCTCCGGTGCCCTCATCGGTCGCTGAGGCAGTTGTTTCCTCGCCGGCAGCAGCATCGGCGGTCTCAGCAGTTGGCGAATCTTCGGGGGCTTCGGAGGTGGGGGGGGCACCGCACGACCCGAGCAGGATTGGCAAAGCGACTGCCGCTGCCGCCGCTGACCATAACTTAAGTTTCATCATTAAGCACACGTAGAGTTCTGCGTGAATTAACCGACTGCTGGCTAATTCACATTATTTCAGTTAAGCCACCCCAACTCGGAAAAACAATACCCCCCTGGGGCATAGAGACCCCAAAGTACATCTAACGTAAAACTTTGGCGGCGACGATATCGGCGACTTGATTGGCGGCAAAAAGCGGCTGAAAAATTCAACCGGCTCATGTGGCATTTTGCCAAGAGCCGCCTTGCCTGCAGAGTCAGGGCTGACGCAGTTGAGTCCGATTTCAGCCCGCTGCCCAGGCCCCGTTTACGCAGACTCTGACTGGCGGCGGTGGCAATAGTCGGTGTCAGAGCAGATCCACATGCGGGTGCCTCGGTCGTCAGTGACGACTTCGTCGAGATAGCTGTCCGTCGCACCGCAAAATTCGCAGGCGTGCTCCCACGTCTCAATTTGAAAAGGGTGATCCTCGAAATCGAGGCTTTTGACAGAGGTGTAAGGCGGCACCGCGTAGATGCGCTTTTCGCGCCCTGCGCCAAATAGCTGCAGCGCTGGGCTCATATTCATTTTGGGATTATCGAAGCGAGGAATGGGGCTGGGTTTCATCAAGTAGCGATCGCCCACCATAACGGGATAGTCATAGGCCATGGCGATATGGCCAAACTGCGTGATGTCCTCATACAGGCGCACGTACATGGGGCCATATTCTTCCAGGGCGTGCATCTTGTTGGCCTCAGTGCGGGAGGGCTCGATAAAAAAGAGGGGCTCCGGCATCGGCACTTGGTACACCATAATTTGTCCGGCTTGCAGAGGGGTTTCGGGAATACGATGGCGGGTTTGAATCAGGGTCGCCGCTGCGGTGTGCTCGGTGGTGGCGATGCCGCATACACGCTGAAAAAAGCGCCGAATATTAACCGCATTGGTGGTGTCGTCGGCCCCTTGATCAATCACTTTAAGAATGTCTTCTTGCCCGATTATCGAGGCCGTGACCTGAATGCCGCCGGTGCCCCAGCCGTAAGACATGGGCATTTCGCGAGAGCTAAAAGGAATTTGGTGACCAGGAATGGCGATCGCCTTTAAAATCGCCCGCCGAATCGAGCGCTTGGTCTGCTCATCCAAGTAAGCAAAGTTGAAACCCGGTTCAATCGCAGCATTGCCAGGGGTGGAATGGGTAGGGGCAGCAGACATGGAGGCATTTTCCATAGCAGGGTAATTTAGACGGGAGCAAGAGGCTGATGGGGCTCTGGAGGCAGACTGACGCGGATGCGATCGCCGGGAATTACCGTGCCACTGGCAATCACGATGCCCATAATGCCAGCCTTGCGAATCAGCCCGCCCTGGGGATCGCGATCGATCAGAGCCGGCATGAGCCCCGGCTGAAATTGGTTCAGCTGCTGACAAGGATTCCGCAGTCCGGTAATTTCCACAATCGCAGCAGCGCCAATATGCAGTCGCGTTTTCACCGGCAACGACAACAGGTCAATTCCCTGCGTGGTGACGTTTTCGCCTATTTGTCCCGGCGTTACCTGAAACCCTACCGCCGCCAGTTCATCAAACAGTTCTGCATGGATCAGGTGAACCTGGCGCAAATTCGGTTGAGTGGGGTCTTTAGCAACCCGAGAGCGATGCTGCACGGCGGCGCTCGCGTGGACATCACCTTCTACGCCCAACCCGGCTAGCAGCCGAATGCCATTCTGATTATCTTTGCTAAACCCATGTTTGGAGCTGCGGCTGACCGCTTTGACGGTGCCCGCGTCAAAATCCCCAGACTCCGAGACGGACTGATACCCGGCGCGCATTTTTCGGACCAAATTTAGCTCGGCCTGAAAGTCGATATAGTGGGGCAGTTTGAGGTGCTGAACGAAACCCTGAGCTTCGATATTGTCTGAGTGATACAGCACAAATTCTTCATCCTGGGCGGGATGGTCGACGGTTTCTCCTAATTCCTGGGCCTGCAAAGCTCGATCCATTAAGGCCATCGACATGGCTTTGCGCTCGTTGTAGCCAAAGGTCAGGCCATAGCCCTGGGTAAACTGAGGCGGCGTTGCTTGGTTGCCCTGAAACTGATTGACCATTTGCACTTCGGTGACGGTGATATCGGCGATCGCCACCTCAAAGCCTAATTCTTCAGGACTGATCACTACTTCCACATCACCCATGCGAATTTCTCCGGCAAAGGGATGATTCGTGCCATAGCCCCGCTGGGTCGAGTAGGCCATCGAAAGCAGAAAACCTTCGTCGGCACGGGCGAGATTTTGCAGCCGCGCCTCCCGAGCAACCGGAGTTTCTAGCGGCTGTCGAGTCAGATCATAGGGTGTCTCAGAGACCGCTGCCGTCACTGGAGCGCTAACATCAACTGCTGTTGGCGTCTCAATT
Source organism: Cyanobacteria bacterium P01_C01_bin.120 (assembly GCA_039027715.1). Classification (GTDB taxonomy): domain Bacteria; phylum Cyanobacteriota; class Cyanobacteriia; order Phormidesmidales; family Phormidesmidaceae; genus Halomicronema. The sequence continues at coordinate 10,720 of JBCCJU010000075.1, read as the reverse complement.
AGGCCCTCGCGGGCCAAAGTGTCTAGCGCCCGTGGCGAAGACTCTGCCGGTAAGGAGCCGGTGCTCTGAGGCGCCGGGTAATGATGGCCCTCAGCGGCTAGCTTAAAGTCCAGCAGCCGGTGAATGTAGTCAAAGGTGGGGCCTAGCCGCTGGCCCCCCGGCGCATCTTTAAAGATGGCGGAAATGCGTCGCCGCACCTGCATCGCAGTGGTATTGAGGGGCTGGCTGTAATAGAGCCGGGGCAGGGTAGTGCGATAGGCCCGTAGCAAAAATGCCGCCTCCACTAAATCGCCCCAGGATTGTTTGATGGCCAATGCCGCTAATTCGGGGTCATAAAGACTGCCCTCGGCCATGACGCGGTTGACGGCAAGCTGCAGTTGCTCCTGGATTTGCGACAGGGATAATTCCGGTACTGCCGGATCACCACGACGCAGGGCTGCCAGCAGCGCCTCGGCGTTGCGAATTGCCTGTTCTCCACCTTTGACTGCAACGTATGCCATACCTTCCTCAATAGATTAGCGAGCTCGTCATTTGGGCTCAGTCGGTCGGCGGGCTGTCGAGGCCAGGGAGCAGTCCGGCAGCGCTACCGGACCCTCAGATGAGCCGTCAGCCGATAGGGGCAGCGGTATGTAAAAGGAATAGCCGTGGCGCTGAAATCCTAGATTTTCATAAAAGGCGTGGGCCTGGGTCCGCTTTTGGTTTGACGATAGCACTAGCTTGTAACATCCGGCGCGACTGGCTTCGGCCATTGCCCAGCGCATCATTTGCCCACCGATGCCGCGATTGTGAAACTGGGGATCGACGGCGATCGCCTCGACTACTGCCGCTGGCGCCCCCAAATGCAGCAGGTTATCCATCACTAGCAGCGTAAAGGTGCCGACGAAGCGATCGCCCACTGTCGCCACCAGCAATCGATAGTCGGGATACTGCTGCATTTTGTGGAATAGCGCGATCGCCTGCTCCAGCGACAGCACTTTTCCGTCGTCGAGGTCAGGCTGTTGATAAAGCCGTAAAACCTCGGGCAGGTCGGCAGCAGTAGCGGAACGAATCGTTAGGGTCTGAGTCATGAGACTTCTGGCGGTGGGGCGGGCAGCACGGGCCGAGCGGTGCGGGGTAAACCGATGACCTGCTGATGGCCAAAGCACCAGCCATCGATCCCGAGGGGATAGCTCGCCGTCATAGCCTGCCACTGTTGCCAAAATTGCGGCGGCAGGGGCAGTTCAACCGCGATCGCTGCCGCAATGCCTGGCCCCTGCAGGGATATTGCGGGGCCGCCGCTCAATTCACCGCACTGCAGCAGTAGCGACGTGGCCGCTTCAGGATATTCCGGACTCCCCCAGTTAAAGACTTTCAGATCCGGCATGCAGGCCACGTCGCCGATAACCGCAAAATCAGCCGCCTGCGGCTCTTTCGTAAAAGGACAGCCCGTATGAAACAGCAGCCAATCTCGCACGGCTGATGGCAAATCGGGCTGTAGCCATACCACTGTTTCCAAATCCAGCAGCGTCAGCGCCGCCGCCGCACAGCTCGGCAGTAATCCGACAGGCGGCGTCAGGACTGCTGTTGTCTGCGGCAGTCCGGGCCGCGACAGCGCTTCCAGCAAGGCGCGGAAGGTTTGCTGCGCATCATGAACGGCATCTTGAAAACCAGGGAGTTGAGTCAGCATGGCTAGAAAAGTTATCGCAAAAAGTTACCGCCTGTAGGGGCCATACAGCCCTGCGGCATGGCTCGATTAAGGCATTAGCGTAATGCAGTGCAATATCAAATTTCTTGGTTCATGAATCTCCCTAGCTCTCACCGCGTTTGAGGGTAAAAAAGTTAACTCGAGTGGATTCAACTTGCGCTTGGATTTGCTCGCTGCGGGCTTGAGCCGCCGCCTGCAGCGGCTGCAGCACTTCCCGCCAAACTGTGACGTGCCAATCGGGATGCTGTAGCAGAGCATCATAGAGCGCTGCCAACTCGGCGTGACGCTGTGATCGCCCGGCCACGTAACCAAAACCCGCAATCGTCTCATCAGAGTTGGCTCCGACAATCTGCACAACGCAACGGGTTAGCGTGATTTCTCCTAGATTGAACGGTTGTCCAGTTCCCTCAACCCGGCCCCGTACCATCGTCAGGCCAATTTCCGGCGATCGCAGATATTGATAGGCCGGCACTTCCCCCAAGACCTGATAAAACTGCTCCAGGTCTGCCAAATCAGCCTTAGCTAGCGTCGCCATCCAAGCGGCACGCATTGAACTTGATTTGGGCAAGCTTTCCACAGCTACAGGGAGTATTTGTGCAGACATCTAGACGTTTACATAGCCTTGTCTAGGCTATCGAAAATTAAGCTGACTTGTATGTCGGCTACACGACATTTAGCCATCGGGAAAAGTAGCAATAATTAGCCATCGGGAGCAGCGGTAATCAAGTAATGAGACTTCTCTTAAAGAACCTCACTCACTCCGGCTTGAAGACGATACAGTCTTAATAACCTTACTCAATCGGAGATTCTAAAGTTCCTATAAAGCTAGAATCAACCAATTTTTCGGATTCACAATGAGTCAAGAAGCGCTGCCGCTATATCAGCAAATTGCTGATGAACTGCGTAGAAATATTCAAGAGTCGGTGTTTAAGATTGGCGATCGCTTGCCGACTGAAACGGAGCTGAGCGATCGCTTCGGGGTCAATCGCCACACCCTGAGACGGGCAATGGAAGTCTTGCGTCACGAGGGAATTGTCGACGTGGAGCGGGGGCGCGGCACCTTTGTTATTGCGGTTCCCATTACCATGCCCATTAGCAAGCGAGTCCGCTTCAACGAATCGCTTAAGGCTCAATCCGTAGACCCCAAGTCGCAAGTCTTACAAGTACTGGAGTTGCCAGCTGACGCCCGCGTGGCTCAGGGGCTAGAGCTCAATAATGGTGATCCAGTTGTGCTGTATGAGCGCCTTCAACTGACGGATGACGTCCCCCTGTGCATCGCCAGCAGCTATTTTCCCAGCGCCCTTTTGCCAGATGTCGCCAGCCACTGTCGAGCCTATCAATCGATTTCAACGATGCTGCGCAAAGAGTATGGCTGCGACCACATTCGCCGCTCGACTCGATTGTCGGCGCGAATTGCCCCCACTAAAGACGCGCGCATTTTGCGGATGCCCGCTACCAAATCAATTTTGCTGTCAGAGTCCGTTAATGTTGATCAAAACGGTCGCGTGATTGAGTTTGGCATTACTCGATTCCGGGGCGATCGCATGGAACTGGTCATCGAGAACGAATAGCGGTGTCGCGGAGCTGGAATTTGGCGGGTGCAGTCCAGCACTCAGAGGACCGACGATTATCGGTGATGTCGAGGGCAAAACTCAAAATCAGTCATCATGCCGCCACCCGAGCCCTCCAGGCGGACTTTTCCATGGGAGCAAACAGCCGCTCGCCCCAACTCATGCCGGCAAATTCGTTTCAAGACCCGTAACTCCGCAGCGACATCTACCGCTAATCTGTACCGTAGAGTTGGACGCCACCATGGAATCTGTACCGTCCTCAGATCCGGCTAGCATAGAATCATCTGCGGCTCCCGAGCAGTTGAGCAGCATTAAGGCTCAGCTCGATTTGGTATTGCTGGCGCTGGAGTCGCGGTTGGGATTGGGGTCGGAGGCTATGCTGGAGGCGGCTGAACAGCTAGGGCTAGAAGACCGCATTGGCGATCGCGTTACCCTGTGGCGCTTACGGCAGGCCAGTCCATTGCGCAAGGGACAAGGTCGTAAAAAGCTGGATGTGGACGAGGCGCGCGGGTTGGTGCTGGTGTGTGGGCATCTGGCTCAACAGCATCAGGCCAAAATTCGTGAAGCCGTTACCCAGTTGGAGACCGTCACCGCCCAAAATCGTCCGCCCCACAGAGTTGCTCTGCTAGGAGATTATCTGGATACCTTCAACAATTTCTACGAAGACCGCATGACTCCCGACGATTTGCCGTCCCCAGAAAGCCGGCGCGATTTGGCGCTCAAACTGCTCGTCGATCTGCTGTTTTATAGCCAGTTAGGCGGCCCGCGCAAACTCTGGCTAGCTCTGCTGGAGCGATCGCGCTGACCCCCATCATCCCCACCTGATGGGCGTGGCATGTCAGAAAGCGCGCAGTTCCTAGAAAGCCCCATCAGCAATCCCCGCCCAGCCATCCGCATACCTAGCCACCCAGCTACCCTCACACCCTCACACCCTCACACCCCGCTCGCACATGTCTAAATGACCTCAACTACTCAGCTCACGCCGCTACACTACACCGCTCCCACGGTCACCCTTGAGGTGATGGCGCGGGAGGCTGCCGTGTCCCAGTGGTCTGAGCGGCCCGTGGTGCAGATATTGCGATACCAAATCCAGATTCGTAGTCTGAACGAGGCAGAGCCGCCGGTTGAATTGCAGGGCGATCGCGACTCTTTTTTACCGCTGATGCAGGCGGTTCAAACCTATGTGCAGCAGCAGCTCTCAGGCGAAGAGTTAGCCCGCGATCGCCACCCTAACGGACCTTTCTTGGAACCCCATGGCCTAACTCGTCATACTTTGTATTTAGGTACGGGTCGTACCCAATCAGGAGCCCCCAGCATTGCCCTAGGCGCTGTGCAACTAGCGGATTTTGAGCAAGTCTTGGACCAGTTAGGAACGACCGTTCGACCGTTGCCCGTTACCCTGGTGCCAACGTCCCAGCGACGAACTTGGCGCCGTTGGAGCGCGATCGCCGCTAGCATGGTCGCCGCTGTGGGCATCTCCACGACTCTGTGGTCAAACTATCAGCCGCAGTCAGGAACCGAAACTGCTCTGGAAGCCCCCACCGCCGACTCGGCGCCCACACCGTCACTGGAGGAAGGCCCCGGCACCGGCGCACCTCAGCCCGAAGACTCAGCTGATGAGAGTGCCGCGGCTGTCGTCCCGGAAACAGCGGCAGAGTCCACCGACGCAGACTCCTCTCCGTCCCCCAGTGCCAAGCCCCCGGTAGACTCGTCCCCCTTAACCAACCGCCGGGCTAAGACCCGTGCGACGTCCCCAGCCGCCTCGGTCCCCACAGATGAGACTTTAAGTGCTGAGGCGCCGAGGGACGAACAACCACCTCCAGAAATCGCTGACGATGAAGCTGTCGCTACCGAAGATGCCGCTCCGACCGCAGCGCCCCCACAATCAACCGGCGCACCGGTCGAATCTGCGAGAACCCGCCAGCCACCCGCCGCTCCCGAGATTGTCTCTGCCCCTGCTGACAGGGCTCCGGCCCCAGCCGCTGAGGCGCCCACTGCCCCCGCAAGATCGGCAGGTGCCGCTGATGCTGACGCCCAAATTGCCGAGACTTTCAGCGACAATTTACCCGAATCCTTAACGCCGCCCGGGGCAAGCCCTCCGCCTCCTGAGCCTCCTGCCGTTCTTGAGCCCCTGCCGGGATCACGAGCCGATCTAATGCAGCAGGTGCGCGATCGCTGGACTCCCCTCGCCGACCTTGAGCAAATGTTGACCTACACCCTGACCTTTGCCCCTGACGGCACCCTGATTGAAGTGCTGCCCGCCGACACCCAAGCCGCTAATTATCTGGACCAAACCGGTATTCCACCCATTGGCTCCCAGTGGTTGGCCACCGATGAACCACAACAAATTTTGCTCCTACTGTATCCCGACGGCAACGTAGAGTTCCAAGAGGCCGAATCGTCTCAAGGCATGCCATGATTTGCTCTTAAAAATCTCGGGGCAATCAGCAATATTACGCTTAATTCAACAGTATTAGCCTAGGGAAAAATTTCTACTATCAGAGCTTTGGAAAACGTTAGGTGATGGCAGTCCCCTGGGCTGATGAATTAAATTCAGTCGTTTGTGAAAAAAACCTATCGCCCACGGCATGCCGAGATTCAATCCGCATTAGAAGAAAAAACGGTAGGCCTAGGCTTCAGAAGGGTATAAAAAGTAGGTGGGGCGATCTCTGAACCCGTAAACCCTTTAATAGTGGCAATTACAGTCCCATAAAGAGGAACCGCCCAGACAATGTCTGGGCGGAGTGTGGTGTGAGGAGTGAACGGAAACTTTCGTCTCCGATACGTTTCTATTGTAGTTGTGACAGTTGCAATTCCGCCACCACTACCCTTGTCAAAGTTAATGTTTCTTTGACTAACAAATAAACTCACTATAAGAGTTATCACACCCCGAGCAGAGAACTTCTGTCCGGGGCAGCGATAAGAGTGCTAAAACGCTAATGAGCAGGCTAAAAACTACTATCAATTAACGAGAAATTCTGGTACTAAATGCCCATCAGCCACTAGCTGGCTTTGTCAAGCAGGGGCAGTCATGCCGATTTCACAATATTTTCAGCGTCACCTGACAATATGCTTTGGCCAAGTTGCTGAAATTTGTCGGCTATTTACCCATGCCCAACTGCTGAGCCTTTTGATAAACTTTGCCCTCCGTCAGCAATGACGGAGCAACGACCACTTCAACCTGCTGCATTTCTTTAATATTTTTGGCGCCCAAAGTGCCCATGCTGGTCTGCAGTGCTCCAAGCAGGTTGTGAGTACCGTCGTCAAGCTGGGCCGGACCGCGTAGAATTTGCTCTAGCGTGCCAGTGCTGCCGACATTGATGCGAGTGCCGCGCGGCAAAACTGGACTTGGAGTAGCCATGCCCCAGTGATAGCCCCGACCAGGAGCCTCCTGGGCACGAGCGATGGGAGAACCAATCATTACGGCATCCGCGCCAACAGCAATGCACTTGCAGATATCGCCACCAGTGACAATGCCGCCATCCGCAATCACCGGCACATAGCGGCCCGTTTCCTGATGAAAATCGTCGCGGGCGGCAGCGCAGTCAGCCACTGCAGTGGCCTGCGGCACGCCGACTCCCAACACGCCGCGAGAAGTGCAAGCCGCACCGGGACCAATACCAATAAGGACAGCCGCTGCGCCCGCTTTCATCAAATTCAAAGTCACGTCGTAAGTAACGCAGTTACCCAGGACAACGGGCATGGGCATGTCACGACAGAACTGAGCCAAGTCGAGCGGCGTCACTGATTCTGGGGAAAGATGTGCCGTTGACACGACCGTAGCCTGCACAAACATTAGATCAGCTCCGGCCTCAGCGATCGCTGACCCAAACTTAGCGGCGCCCGCTGGGGTCAAACTCACAGCGGCAATACCGCCTTGGGACTTAATGGAGGCAATCCGCTGACGAATTAATTCTGGACGAATGGGCTTGGCATAGAGCTGCTGCATCAGCGTCACAAAATCCGCCTTGCCCACCGCTGCAATCTGGTCAAGGATCGGGGCGGGATCATCGTAACGAGTTTGAATGCCTTCTAAGTTCAGGACTCCCAAAGCCCCGAACTGCGATAATTTAACCGCAATATCGACATCAACCACACCATCCATCGCACTGGCAATAATCGGCATCTCTCGCTCAATGCCGCCCAACTGCCAACGAGTATCGGCAAGCCGAGGATCTAATGTGCGATTGCCCGGCACCAAGGCAATTTCATCAAACCCATATGCCCGACGAACGGTTTTTCCCCGACCTAATTGAATCTCCACGGCTCTTTTTCATCCCAGAAGTCATTCAGACAGGCTAACATTTTGCCGCCCGATTTAATCTATCTGAGTATTCGCCGATTACTGGGTACATTAGCTTAGATGGCTAAAACTATATTTCTGAGAATCATCCAGCAATTTTTGCCGTTCCAGGAGTGCCATTTGCCATGACAACCCTTGCCGACGTGCTGAGGTCTCGATGCTGACCGGGACCGCCGCAAAAATTATGCCAAAGTTGTGAGGGTTGAGTCTTTCATCGGTAGACTGAAATGAAGGTAATTAGCGATTGGCCCCGTTACGACCTTCACATTTACCCCGGCTAAGGAGTTTTCCGTGAATTTGTCTTCGTTGGGCTTTTTTCGGAGTTTAAGGACAAAAAATCGTCAATTTGCGGTGATTGGCTTGGGACGATTTGGTCGAGCCGTCTGTATGACCCTGAACAATTTGGGATATGAAGTGTTGGGCATCGATTTAAATGAGCAAAGCGTTACCCAAGCTCTGAAGGATGAAATTGCGGCTCATGCGGTGCAGCTCGATTCGACTCAGCGGCTGGCGCTGGAAGAAGCCGGAATTCCCGATTTTGATACGGTCATTGTGGCGATCGGCAACTACATCGAGGAAAGCGTGATCACGACGCTAAACGCTAAGGAGCTCGGCGTTAAATATGTGGTGGCCAAAGCTTCTAGCGAGATTCATGGTAAGCTGCTGCATCGCGTTGGCGCCGATCAGGTGGTGTTTCCAGAGCATGAAATGGGGTGTAATCTGGCCCGGGCCATCACCCGTCCCGGAATTTTAGAGCGGTTTGAACTAGATCCGGAAAACAGTATCGTGGAGCTACGCATACCGGCAGCGTTCGATCAGCAAACGATCTCCGATCTTGATCTACGCAGCAAATATGGTGTGACACTGCTAGCGTTGACTCAACCGGGTAACGACGAAAAGTTTGAGGTCAATCCGAGTCCAGTAACGCAGTTACAAAAAGGTGCAGTCATGGTGGTGATTGGCAACAATCGAGGCCTTGAACGGCTGCCTCTAGATGAGAGGGAAGCATAATTTGCGCGTTATTGGACTGATTAGTGGCACCTCGGTAGACGGCATCGACGGCGTTTCAGCCACCATTACGGGCTCCGGCTATGACCTCAAAGTTGAGGTTTTAGGTGGACAGATGCGTCCCTATCCCGATAGCATTCGGCAGCAAGTGCTGGCCCTGGCAGCAGGTCAGCCAATCACTTTGGCAGCTTTTGCCGCATTGGACGATGCGATCGCCGATGAATTTGCGCATACAGCCAATATCCTGATCAACCAGTATGGCTCGGTGGATTTGATTGGCTCCCACGGCCAAACGGTATTTCATCGTTCTCGTCAGGTAGCGGCACAATCGGCATCGACTCAGTTAGCCTACAGCCTGCAGCTTGGTCGCGGCGATCGCATTGCCGCTCGAACCCAATGCCCGACAGTGAGCAATTTTCGTCAAGCAGATATGGCTGCGGGTGGAGAGGGAGCCCCACTGGTGCCGCCAGTCGATTTGGCCTTGCTGACCCATCCTGCCCGCGATCGCTGCGTACAGAATATTGGCGGCATCGGCAACGTCGCGTTGCTGCCAGCTTGGCCGCCCCCTCGCCACAATCCACCGCCCAAAGTCTTAGGCTGGGACACCGGCCCCGGCAATAGCCTGATTGATTTGGCCGTCACTCGATTTTCCCAGGGGCAACAAACCTATGATCGGAACGGGGCTTGGGCAGCTCAGGGTAAGCCTCATATGGCGCTGGTAAACCAATGGTTACAGCATCCCTATTTTTCGCAGTTGCCACCCAAATCGACGGGACGAGAACTATTTGGCCAGAATTTTTTAGAGCAGTGCCTAGCGACAACGGCGGCTCTAGAGCTGCCCCCGGCTGATGTGCTGGCTAGCCTGACTGAGCTAACTGTTTTATCAATTGTCCAGAGCTATCGTGATTTTCTGCCCCGGCTGCCAAAAGAAGTGTTGCTCTGCGGCGGCGGCAGCTACAACGCATACTTAGTTAACCGTCTACGGGCGCAGCTACCGGAAGCCGACGTGCAGTCCACAACAGTAGCAGGCGTTCCTGCTGACCTCAAGGAAGCTCTGTCGTTTGCCGTTTTAGCCTATTGGCGACATCAGGCTTTTCCAGGAAATTTACCTAGCGTAACGGGCGCTCGGCAAGCCGTCTTGCTGGGTGAAATGCACCAGCCTTGCCCATAGGATGGGATGAGGCAGGGTGGTGAAGGGACACAGTCAAAACAGACATTTTGCCCATGTATCAAGAAGATTCCCAGAAGAGAATTTACCGCCGAGATCACAGTCTAAGCTACCTAATTGTCTAACCAGTCACCGGAAGCTACAGTAAGCTCTCGACCATCGAGGGCCTGGACCAAAATGGGCAATTGCTCGCCGCTTTCTAACCGTTCAAACTGAACAAATTTTAAGCCAGCGGGTCGTGGCTCCACGGTGAGCTGATATGCCTCACCCGTCCAAGAAAAATCAACTATTTCATAGCCGATCAGCCAAATTTCTCCCAGCTCGCCGGCATTGATAGCGGCGGGACGATCGCCCTCATAACAGGCGGACATCGCCTCGATCCCCGTCCACACACCGCTTAGATAGATTGGTTCAGTGCGGGCGCTCAAGCCATAGGTTGTGAAAGTAATGAGCGATTCTTGCCAAAACTTATCAAACAAGCTGCTGAGGGGATCAGCGGTAAGCGAGGCCCCATAACGAGGATTTTCGGCCAGCGCGGTCGTCTGCTCTGCCAAGCTTGAACGCTGCCAATGAGCTAGGTCGCCACAGATTTCATAGGCCACTGCTTGGGGCGGAAAGTTGGCGATCGCGGCCTCAGCTGATTCTGTCTGACTCGCCGGAATTGTTGATGGCATGGTCGATTCACGGGTCATCTGCGCATCAGATAGCGGCACTGTTGCTGGACAGCCCCCTAAACTCATCGTCCCAGACACAAAAACTGCCCACCCTACTTTTGACCACGAAAAAAATCTCTGCATCTGATGATTCCTTTACCCTGCCTTGGCCCCTCTTTTTCCCACTGTTCAACCCTGGCTCATGACCATGTAGTTTCTACGTAAATTTTGACATCATTGTCGTGCCTAAAGTTACAGTTTAATAAGGTTGTGTAAGTGCTCGCCAGTATCGACACATTCATTGTCCGACACCAGATAAATTGAGCACTGAAT
>JBCCJU010000074.1:0-26749 GCA_039027715.1 Cyanobacteria bacterium P01_C01_bin.120 | reverse complement strand
AGCGTTGTAAAACTTGCTTTGTCTTAAGGGTTTTGGTGCCGTTCTTAACTACCTGCTCACTGTCGCAATAGACGCACTTCATCTCGTTGAAAGATAGACTGAGTCTACATTCTATCTTTCACCCTTTTGAAAGACAGTGCCGAAGAGACGCTGAAGGTGAGATGGCCAGCTTCGGCATCCATTTCATACTTCTCCATGCGGAGTTGAGGGGAGTCAGGCAGAAGTGATTGAAAGAATTGCACGGTTAGAGCACCCAGAAGGAACTTGCACTAACCATTTTCGCCAATTCTCCCGGCTTCACCAAAAGCTGGGAAGAACCTAGGTCAACCGCATACTCAAGCAAGCAGCACTTGAAGGAGAAAGTCATTGTCCCATGCAGCTTTGAGCCGCTTGGTCTTTTTCGAACCTTTGGACGACTCTGGGGCCAACAGGTTGAGGGCAATCTTTCTGATCACAGTCATGTTTTCTGAGGCATGCCCTTTGCGGATGCGTGAGTCATCCTCGTGAAAGACCACATCTAAGCTCCAATGCAGCCGGTTCTCAATGCCCCAATGACCGCGAACCGCCCGAGCAAAGCGCTCGATGCCGCCGTCTAAACTCGTTAGATAGTAGCGTCGTTCTAGGCTCGTGGGTTGGCCGTCGATGCACCGTTCTGACTCCACCAGGCCCACCCGCTTGAGCCCAGCCTAGCGTCCCGCCGTTTCGAGATACTCGACCGATTCGAGGAGCCAATAGCGTCTGATTTCCAGCCAACCATGTCCTTTATCAAGGGTTGGATGAGCTTCGTGGTCGATGGCCTTAAAGTGGGTTTTACGAGCCCAGTCGAACACCTGCTCGACGTCTTCATGGAGATTTCCCTGGTTCCCTTTGAGACGGAGAACATAGTCTGCACCTTGGTCGATGATTTGCTGAGCAATGGCGGTCGTCTGTGCGCCCATCGCGTCAATCGTCACGATGCCGCCGGCAATATCAAGGATGCTGAGTAGTTTGGGAAGGGCCGTAATTTCGTTGGATTTGTCGGCCACTTTGACTTGAGCGAGGACGAGCTGATGCTCATTAGCCCAAGCGCTCACCATATGAATCGCCCCTTTGCCGGCGCCTTGATCATAGGACTGACGCACACTTTTGCCATCCAGCGAGCCCCCTTCCCCGCCGCTCAGCTTGGCAATACTTTTCACCCAACTCACAAAGCACTCTTGCAACTGCGTCGGCTCCATCAGCGCGAATACCCGACTAATCGTGTCATGCGACGGAATCCCGTTCGGTAACGCCAGAAATGTCTGCAGCCACGCTAATTTGCTATGACCATAGGCCTCGATGGCTTCCCAGGTCTCGGCGCCGCAAATCACAGCGCAGAGCGTCAGCGCGACGATGTCTAACAGAGGATGCTCTACCAGGTATGAGGTGCGAGGGTCTTCCAGAGGGGCAAAGTGTGTCAACAGCGAACTAGATGGGCTTTTGGAAGAATTCATGGCTCAGGATAAATTGAGGAGTATTCACTCACTATCCTGACTTTTGGAGTATGCGTTTGCCCTAGGGAAGAACCCTATGTACTTGACATTTAATACTCTCTTGAGGGGTCATCTCTAGATACGCCAACTCTTCTCTCTGGTAGTTCGGAGATTAGACCTGTTGTGAATTAGAGGATAATGCCCAGAGAGGAATCGAATCGAGTGATGCCATGCTGAATTTCCAACGAGTCTTCAAGAATGATCGTCTCCTCCGGGCTCTGACTGGCCTCAACCTGAAAGCCTTTGAGGCACTGAAACCGGCCTTTACGCAAGCCCTGACCGCAGCGGAAGAGTTCTCAGCCGCGTCAACGGGCCACGGGAGCAGGTCGCAAACCGCGATTAGCCACGGTAGAGACGAAGCGGTTCTTTATCTTGTTCTACTTCAAGGTTTACCCCACCTTTGATTTAGCCGGTCTGCTGTTTGACCTGGATCGCTCGCAAGCGAATCGCTGGATGCATCGACTCCAGCCGCTGTTGGAACAAGCCTTAGGGGAGAAACTGGCGCTGCCGAAACGCCAACTCACAAGTCTTGAAGAGTTTGTCGAGGCCTTTCCCACCGTTGAGCGGGTGATGCTCGATGGGACCGAACGCCCGATTCAACGGGCCCAAGACTATGAGCAACAGAAAACCGATTATTCGGGCAAGCAGAAACGGCATACCCGCAGTCACCTAGGCAGGGTGGCCCCTGACCGCCGCATTTTGGTCATGAGCCAAGCCTATCCGGGCAAAACTCATGACAAAGGCATTCTGAATACCGAAGGCTGGGCGGCATGGATTTCCGATGAGGTGAAAATTCAAGGCGATTCCGGCTTTCAAGGATTACAAAATGAGTATGTGAATGTGGAGATTCTGCACAAGAGACCGAAAGGAGGCGAGCTCACCGCTGAGCAAAAAGCCGAAAATCGTGCACTGGCGCAGGAGCGGATGGTGGTCGAGCATGCCTTTGGCAGCCTCAAACGCTATGGGATTGCGGCGCAGGTCTATCGCAATCGCAAGGAGAATTTTGATGATCGCTTCATGTTGACTGCCGCTGGGCTTTGGAACTTTTATCTGATGGCCGCCTAAAGAGGCCCAACGGCAGGTAGATGGCGTCTTGCCTCAGAGACTACACTAATTCACAACAACTCTAATATCAATTCTCGATTTTAGATTGTAGATTTGCAGCCGTTTTCATCCCAACGCCTTCAGTTCCAACCTCTGCAGCTCTAGAAAAGAGAACCGGTCTCAAAACATAAAATCCACTCATTTCTCCGCTTCCTCTTCCCTGCTCCCTGTTCTTCATTTCCTTGTATGTTGAGATTTGGTAGTAAAAGACTAGAGCCGTTCAGAATGACCCTGGCTTAAAGCCACTCGCGATTCATATAGAGCTGCAACACTTCCGGCACCTTCACCGAGCCGTCGGGCTGCTGATAGTTTTCCAAGATGGCGGCCATGGTGCGACCGATCGCCAGGCCTGAACCGTTCAGCGTATGGACAAACTGGGTGCCTTTTTTGCCTGCTTCCTTGAAGCGAATATTGGCTCTTCGTGCCTGAAAGTCTCCACAGTTGGAGCAGCTAGAGATTTCCCGATAGGTGCCAGAGGAGGGTAGCCACACTTCCAAGTCGTAAGTTTTGTTGGCAGAGAAACCCAAGTCGCCGGTACAAAGTTCAATCACCCGGTAAGGCAACTTCAGGCCCTGAAGAATCGCTTCGGCATCTTTGACTAGGGCTTGATGTTCGTCTTCGGAAGTCTCGGGCCGCACGAACTTGTACATCTCGACCTTGTTGAACTGATGCAGGCGAATTAGCCCCCGAGTGTCGCGACCGTAGCTACCCGCCTCGCGCCGAAAGCAAGGGGTGAATGAACAGTAGTGGTGCGGCAAATCTTCCGCGTTGAGGATTTCGTCACGGTGCAGGTTGGTGACAGGCACCTCGGCGGTGGGAGAAAGCCACAGGTCATCGTTGCGGCATTGAAAGCTCTCATCGGCAAACTTAGGCAGTTGGCCCGACGCCGTCAGGGAGGCCGTGTTGACCAGATAAGGGGGAATGACTTCGGTGTAGCCGTGCTGGGTGTGGCGATCGAGCATATAGGTGATCAGCGCTCGTTCCAACGCGGCACCCACGCCTAGCAGTGCCACAAAGCGGCTTTGGGCGATTTTGACCGATCGCTCAAAATTCAGAATTCCCATCGCTTCGCCCACTTCCCAGTGAGGCTTGAGGATGGTGCTGTCGGCGGGCAGGTACTCATCGCCCCAGCGGCGCACTTCCACATTTTCGGACTCGTCTTTACCGTCAGGGGTGGTGGCGCTGGGTAGGTTGGGAATGCCCAGCAAAATTGCTTCAATTTCGGCTTTGAGCTGCCGTTCTTGGGGTTCCAATTCCCCTAGTTCGGCTTTGACTTGATTCCCCTCTTCCCGTAGAGCGGCGACTTCCGGACCTTTAGGATCGGCACCTTCACGAATCTTTTGGCCCACGACTTTACCAATTTCGTTGCTGCGAGCCTGGAGCTGCGATCGCACACCTTCAATATCGCGCTGCCGCTGATTCAGCTCCGTCACGGCCTGCAGATCATAGCCGCCGCCGCGACGGTTCAATGCGGTCTGCACCTCGGCCAAATTTTGTCGAATGGTTTTCAGATCCAGCACGCGATCGCCTCTCTCTCTTCTGCGTTCCCCTACCAGCATGTCAGGCTATCCTGCCTTTGCCAAGAGATGTTGCAGGCAAAGTCTTTAGATGCAAATTCTCAAAAATTATGCCATTCGTGGCTTTGCTAAGACTGCTTAGACCGCCATTCTTCGTAGGCTTCTAAACTAGGCCCAGCCGGAATTCCCAATTTTCGTAGTCGAAGATTAACGCGATCGCTTAAATTTGACAGCTTCTCCATCCAAGGTGAAAGCCCGACGCTGGATTGCATTCTGAATTCCAATAGACCGTCTCCCCAGGTCAACACTTCCAAACGTTCGTGAAGGCTTTCTACACTTAAAGAACTGCTTTCTGCAATAGCTTGAAGTTCTTGTTGTTCTTCTGGTGTGAGCTCTAGCTGCATAGCCTCATGTGTTCTCATGGCAGGCCGCTGTTTCGGATAATTCTAAAGACTCCTCATGGTCTGAAAAATGCTGATCAGGAACGAGCCATTCGCCAAATTCTTCTACAAAGCGATCGCTCAGAATGGCTTGGCGAATGCGCTGGGTAAAGTTGACCAGTTCGGTGATGTTATGAATAGACAAGAGGGTGTGGACCAGGGTTTCGTGGGCGTGAATTAAGTGGCAGAGGTAGGCACGGCTAAAGTTGCGGCAGGTGTAACAGTTGCAGGCCGGATCGATGGGGGCAAGGTCTTCACGAAAGCGAGCGTTTTTTAGGTTCCAGCGCTCGCCCTGCACGATGGCCGTACCGTGGCGAGCCAGACGGGTGGGAATCACACAGTCAAACAAATCCATGCCGGCGGCGATCGCCTGCACCATTTCGCGATGGGTGCCCACGCCCATCAGATAGCGCGGCTTATGCAGCGGCAGCATGGGCGTTGTCGCGCGGACGATTTTTTCAATCAGTTCCGGAGGTTCACCGACGCTAACGCCGCCGATTGCATATCCCGGCAAATCCAGCTGGCTCAAGGCAGTGGCGGCCTGAGCCCGCAGATCTAAATAAACGCCCCCCTGCACAATGCCAAAAAGCGCTTGATCAGAGCGTTGATGGGCGGCTATGCAGCGCTGGAGCCAGCGATAGGTGCGGTCAGTGGCGACCTCGACCGCTTCTCGACTGGCAGGATATGGGGGACATTCGTCAAAGGCCATAATCACATCGGCCCCCAGCGCATTCTGAATGCGAATGGATTCCTCGGGCGTCATATCGATGATGCGACCATCGCGGGGCGATTTGAACTTCACCCCGGCTTCCGAAATAGTGCGAATCTCGCTCAGGCTAAATACCTGAAAGCCCCCAGAGTCCGTCAGCATGGGGCCGTGCCAGCCCATAAACTGATGCACGCCCCCAACTTTGGCAACCAGGGCTTCTCCTGGCTGTAAGTGCAGATGATAGGTATTGGCCAGCACCATCTGCGCTCCCGTGTGCTGCAGCTGCTCGGGGGTCACTGTTTTCACATTGGCAAGGGTGCCGACTGGCATAAAGCGAGGCGTTTCTACGATGCCGTGTGGTGTTTGGAAGCAGCCTGCCCGGGCCTTGGTGTGGCGACAAGTGGCTTTTACCTGATACTCGAACTGATGCAAAACGGCTACTCCAATACGCCAGCTTTTGAGAGGCCATGGTGCTCGCTTTAGGAAATGTATTCACCAAAGACGATGATTAACCCCTAGCCTGCTCATTTTATGCGGGCAAGAGAGTCCTTGTTGCTTAAAGCTAGCGACAGTAGCTGATTAATGCGCCCTCAGGCCAGCGGCCCGTCGTCATCTAGACAGGCATCCCAGCTGGCAGATAAAGCTTCGGCGACAATTTCTTCAATGGTGGCAGCGTCAAGATTCCGCTGGGCCTGGTCTCTCACCGGTGAGGTCAAAGGAATCAGCTGCAGGCAGCGATTATCTTGAAATAATTTGAAGCAGGCTTGCTCATTTGGCAGCTTTTCTAGCTGGATATAGTCGAAGCTATAAACGTTGAGATAAAGGCTTTGATTGGCAACTAATGTAGACGCTTCGGGTTCAGCAAATACATCCATTACATAGCCCGTGCCTTGATTAAGCACGCTTTTTTCATGGACATCTGTGTAAGCAACCTGACCCAAATCGTTAAGGAGTCTAAGCATATCTGACTTTCTGATCACAATCCCTTGATCGACCAAATAGGGTGCGGGCATATTTGGCAAGCCAGCTGAGTCGTGGGTCATAGGACTATCACAAATGCAAACTTTTGGCCTCACTAATACCAAGAAAGTTGGTTGTTTTTAAGGCCTATATTCACAATAGTCGATCATCTTGAATTGGGAATCCGAAATGGGACGGTTTTCTGGTTTCTGATGACGCGTGCGCGCGTCGGTTCGCCAAGCGAATCCCTGAATTGCTTATTTGTAAAGGGCTATAGGTTTTTTAAAGTAGGCATAACTGAGTGTGTCAGCTTGCTGCGATCACGCCGTGGACTGTTAATTCATGAAATAAAACCGCCGTCAAAAAAGCGATTGCCGCCTATTTTTAGGTCATCATTTTAAGCGTTAAATCAACTTCTCTAGGCGTGTCAGCGATCGCAGTACGCTATATCTAGTAGCCAAGCTGAAAAGCTTTGGATTTTGCCACCACAGTTTGCTTGGTTTAGGAGATTCTAAAATATGTCGGTTTTGAAACGCGATCGCGATATGGGGCGGCTGCAACGTTGGGGACGGCAATTTTTAGGGGCGGTTACTTTTTATACGCGACTACCGATTCCGTATTCGTGGCCCATGAGCTTTGAAGGTATCGCTCGGTATGCACCTTGGGTAGGGATCGGCATTGGCTTGCTGGTGGCAGTCGTCGACTGGGGACTAGCTGTTCTCATGCTCCCCATGGGCCCGCGCTGTGGCCTGTTGGTTGCCCTCTGGTTGGGGCTCACCGGTGGCCTGCATTTGGATGGCGCGATGGATACCGCGGATGGACTGGCAGTGCCTGATGCCAGTCGGCGCTTAGAGGTGATGGCCGATAGCCGCACCGGAGCATTTGGCGTGATGGTGGCCGTACTAATTCTGGGACTCAAAACGCTGTGTCTAATGGATTTGGAGACCCTGCGCTGGCTCAGTCTACCGCTGGCAGCCGGCTGGGGCCGCTGGGGACAGGTAGTCGCGATCGCCCGCTATCCTTATCTGCGCGAGCAGGGCAAAGGTGCGTTGCACAAAGCTCATGCCCACCCCCAAACGGACTGGCTATGGGGGTTGACGCTGTTGCTGTTGCTGACGGTCGGGGGCGGTGCGATCGCGCCGACAGAACGCCTTTGGTTGCTGGGAATTTCCCTCAGCGGTTGCGGGCTGGCCTGGGGGAGTGGGGCCGTGCTGCAGTGGCAGTTGGGCGGACAGACAGGCGATACCTATGGGGCGATTGTGGAGTGGACAGAAACGCTGCTGCTGATCGTTATGGTGGCGCTGCAGGGAGTGATGGGGTGATGGGGAGTCAGGGTGATGGGGTGATGGGGTGATGGGGAGTCAGGGTGATGGGGTGATGGGGTGATGGGGAGTCAGGGTGTTGGGCGGTGGGCGAAGTCGGTGCAAAGCAGCAGAGTCAAGAATTAAGAACCAGAGCTTTGCTAAGCAACAGCCTATGAAGGGCAGGGCCAGACTGTCTTTAATAGATGGAATACTTGAGTAAATAGCGACGGGATAAATGATGAGTGGATTAGCCGCAACCGCGATCGCTTCGGTGCAGCGATTTCAGCAGCAGTCCGTGGGGCTACTGCTGTATCAGTCGGTGTTAGAAACGCCAATTAGTCGAGCCTGGCTCAATTTATTGGATGCGCTTTGTCGGGAAGATTCGGCAGATTGCTTGCGGGCCTATGGTCTGTGGTTTCGCACCTTGGCGGCGGCGCAGCAAACCTGGCAGGGACACCTGATTGAGCAAATCGTGCGCTCAGAAAATCCGTTCTCGCGGCTAGCGCAGCGATCGCCCGTTCAAGAGCTGCCCGCCGCACTGATTGAGGCGGTGCAAAGCGATTTACGCCGATTACAGAGTCTTTACACCTGCAAAAGCAGTCAACTCAGCCGTTGGGTGCAGACCGTATGTCAGGTGCCGGAAACACCGATTGTCTGGCATTTGGATGATGAACCCTGGCCTGATGTGTCTTTTATGACGCTGCCGGATTGGCAAGCTGGACTGGTGGAACTGGCGACCTATTATCGTCAGCGGGGCATTGGCTTGATGGGTCAGTATCGCGTTTTTCGCTGGCAGGCGAGCGGCCTAGCCGGCGTGCCGCATCCTGACCCCGTGAAGCTGCAAGATTTAGCGGCCTATGATGGGCCGCGTCAGCGTTTGGTACAAAATACGGAGTTCTTGCTGGCGGGATACCCCGCTCTACATGTCCTGCTGTACGGCAGTCGCGGCACCGGAAAATCGTCTCTGGTGAAGGCGCTGGTGAACGAATATGGCGATCGCGGGCTGCGTCTGATTCAGGTGGACAAAAGCGAACTGGGCTCTCTACCGGAGATTGTCGAGCAGGTGCGAGAGGCGCCTCAAAAGTTCATTATCTTCGTGGATGATCTGTCTTTTGAAGAGGACGACGATGCTTTCAAGGCGCTGAAAGTCGTGCTGGAGGGAAACGTCACTGCTCGGGCGCAAAATGCGGTGGTCTACGCCACTTCCAATCGCCGTCATTTGATCCGAGAATACTTTGCTGACCGTCCCCGTCCTAGCGATCAGGATGAGATTCATTCCTGGGATACGCTGCAGGAGAAGCTCTCGTTTAGCGATCGCTTTGGTCTCACCCTCACCTTCGAGGCCGCTGACCAAAATACTTATCTAGAGATTGTGCGTCACCTCGCCGCTCAATCCCAGCTAAACATGGATAATGAGGCCTTGCGACAGCGAGCCTTGCAGTGGGCCACTCGCCACAACGGACGCTCAGGCCGAACTGCCCGACAGTTTATAGACCATTTGACGGCGGAACTGGCCGCTAAAAATGCCGCTAATTTCTGGTAAAAAGCAAAAGTATTGCCTTATGTTCCCTAGGGGAATCTTCTCAAAGCTGACACCTACGACCCGAGTGGGTAAAAATCTACTGCCTGTAGGGTTTTGCAGCTTGAGCCATCCCAGAAAGATATCGTGCTCAAAAACCGCAAGCCTGCAAAACATCGTGGTCAGTCTGGCTCACTTCATCGATCACATGGAAGCCAGTCGGCACCCACTCTGCTGCAATTGTTTCCTGTGAAGCAACGGCATTACTTTCTAAAGCTAGCGCGAAGGGATATTCTGTCTGAGCGTAACTATCAACCACTGTCAGAGATAGCTCTGCTGCAGCGGCATTGCCATGAAAACAGTCGAATGATGAGGCGGGCTGATAAAAGCCGCCTTTAACCGCGCTGCCATTAACTTCCATCACCAAATATGTCACGCCAAACTGCCCCGGTTCAGGACTTTCACCAAACACATAGACGCCGTCGCTCAAATGGTCGACCGTCTCGTTGGCCATCGCTGGGACAACCATCGTTACAAAATTGCCAACTGCTAAACTTAACCCCATTGCCACCAGTGCCAGACGACGACGCCAGCAAAACTTGGAACTAATCGCTGAATTATGGCTGGCTGGAGCGGAGAGGGAGGTCGATGCAGTTAACATAGTTCAGTAATTTTTAAGAGCAATATTAATATCAGGGGAAACGGGATAAATTCCAGTGATTTTGCTAAATTTCTCGTCTGATCTTCGTCTGATCCCCACGTGATAAACATCTTGCCGAGGTGTGATACAGATCAGATCGATTGGAATAAATGCCAGTCCACCTTTAGAAGGAAATATGTCTATCAGTGCCTTGCGCGATCGCCTTAACGCTCTGGACGGTCAAAGTTACAAAGCCTACAAGTCACTCCGAGGACAGCACGCGCTGGGTGACTGCACCTTACACATCGACTATGTACAAGGCGATCCGTTTGCGGCTCCGAGTCGATTGCGGATTAGCGTTTCTCAAGCGATCGCGCAGTTTTCGCCAAGGTTTTACAACACCGATGTTCGCCGAATAGCGCTGGAAGATTATTTGATCCGCCAATTTCGCGATCAGGCGCGATTGGTTGATCGCGCTGCCGGGTCTGGTAAAAGCGGACTCATCGAAATTGTGCGACCTTCCCAAGCGATCTTGCCGCGCATTGCCGCCAGCGTTTCTGCGGAGCGGGTGGAACTGCGATTTACGGTGGGTTTGCCGGCTTTTGGCCGCCGCATTGCCGGACGGCAGGCGGCGGCGCTGATTTGCGATCGCCTGCCCCTGTTGATTAAAAAAACGCTGCATTTTTCTCAGTTGAACGAAGCTGCCGTGCAGGCTCACTGCGATAGCGCCGAAGTGGCTGATAGCCTACGGCAGCAGTTGCGCGATCGCCAACTGGTGGCCTTCGTCGCCGATGGATCGATTCTGCCCCGGCAGAGTGGGGTAAACGAGCGACCTCTGCAGTCGGGGGCGGTGCCTTTCCAGTCGCCAGAATCTTTGCGCGTGGAGCTGTCGTTGCCCCACGGCCAGACGGTTACCGGCATGGGCATTCCCCAGGGCATTACCTTAATTGTGGGCGGTGGCTATCACGGCAAGTCAACCTTGTTGAGGGCCATTGAGGCGGGTATCGACAACCATATTCCTGGAGATGGGCGTGAGCGAGTGGTGACCGATGCGGCGGCGCTCAAAGTGCGGGCAGAGGACGGGCGCAGCGTGGCCGGAGTCAATATTTCACCGTTTATTAATCACCTGCCCCAGGGCCGATCAACTGCCCAGTTTTCGACCCAGGATGCCAGCGGCAGCACCTCTCAGGCAGCTAGCATTGTCGAGGCGGTAGAAGCGGGAGCCACCGCCCTGCTGATTGACGAAGATACGTCGGCCACTAACTTTATGATTCGCGATCGCCGCATGCAGGCGCTTATTGCCAAAGACCGCGAGCCGATTACGCCGTTTGTGGATAAGGTGCGGCAGCTCAAAGATGACTACGGCATCTCGACAATTTTGGTGATGGGGGGCAGCGGCGACTATTTTGACGTAGCCGATACGGTCATTGCGTTGGACAACTATCAGCCGCAGGATGTGACAGCTCAGGCCCAAGCGATCGCGGCAGCCCAGCAAACGACGCGACAAGCTGAAGGCGGCAACACGTTTGGCAATCTCTCGCCCCGAATCGTGCTGCCTGAGAGCATTGATGCCAGTAAGGGCAAGCGTGCCGTCAGTCTCAAAGCCCGCGCCACGGATGAAATTCGCTTTGGCACCGAAGCAATTGACCTCTCTGCTGTGGAGCAGTTGGTCGAAACGGGACAGGTAAAAGCGATCGCCGCGGCTATTGTTTATGCCCAAGAATATTATGTTGACGGTCAGCGATCGCTGGTCTCAGCCCTGGAGGCGGTGATGGCGGATGTGGAAACCTACGGACTGGACTGCTTGAGCGATCGTCTCACCGGGGAGTTTGTTGGCTTTCGGCTACTCGAACTCGCAGCGGCGCTCAACCGCTTGCGCACTCTGCAATGCCGTTTAGAATCACCGGAAAGCGACTGAAGGCAGTTGTTAAAGGCCTATTTCAGTAAGGTTTGAGGCTGTTGGATAATCACTTTTAAGTTAGCTAGTCATCGCTAAACGGACTTGTCCCGTGCCATCAGCAAATCGACCAGCCCGTCCACCATGCGATCGCGCTCTAGAGGCATGACCTCATGCCCCCCCATCAGGTTTTGCTGTATCAGATAATGCACGATGGAGCCGGAAAAAATTCGGGCAGCGACCACTGGGTCTGGCAAATTGAGCTGCGTTTGCGACGCGAAATACAGCGCTAGCTGGTCGAGCATAGGCTTTTTGATTTCAGCAGTGAAAATTTTGACTAGCTTCGGAAATCGTTCCGATTCTCCCAGCAGTAGCCGCATGAGCGTTAGCAACGGCTGATTTTTTTCCGCATTATCCAGCATGACGTTGGCGATTTGCCTGAGCACGACTTGAGGTGGAGCCTGCAGATCAGACTGCGAGAGCAGGTTGAAAACTTCTCGCCGCCGGGCCGCCGTCAGCTCTTCGACTAGCGCCAAGAACAGGCCCTCTTTGTCTTGAAAATAGCTGTAGAGGGTGGATTTAGAAACGTTGGCAGCAGCAGCAATCCGATCCATGCTGGCGGCCGAATAGCCCTGCGTTGTAAAAACCTGCAAAGCGCCGTCCAAAATTGTCCGTGCCTTCTCTGATTTAGGGTTGTCTCCCTGATTGAGAGTGAGTTGATCGACGGACACGTTTATAACCACACGCTCTTTGCCTTCCTAAACCTAGCGCAGAAACCTCACGACACCTCGATTTTTAATCATACTAAACGGTATCGTTGACAAAACCAAACCGTTTAGTATGATCGAGATGTGTTCTACATTTTGTGTAAAACCCTATGAACAGCAAAGTGTTGGTTCAAACCGCTACTTCCGCCAGGCCAATGCGGCGTTGGGTGATTGCGGGGGTCGCGATCGCAGGCGTTCTCGGCATTGGCGTCTGGCAGGTCGGTCAGATGCGACAGGTGCGCCTGCAGGAAGCAGCCCAGCAAGCAGCGGCCCAGGTGGAGATTACGACGGTGACGGCACTGGGACGGCTGGAGCCCCAGGGGGAAATGATTCAGTTGACGGCTCCCACTTCGACTCAGGAAAGCCGCATTGACCAGCTTTTGGTGCGGGCAGGCGATCGCGTGCAGGCAGGAGACGTGATCGCCATTTTGGATAATCGCGATCGCCTACAGGCGGCTTTGCAGCGAGCCGAAGAACGGGTGCGCGTAGCTGCCGCCGAGCTGGCCCGAGTGCAGGCGGGCGCGCAAACGGGAGAGCTGCAGGCCCAGCGGGACGAAATTGCCCGGCTAGAAGCTGAGCGAGTCGGGCGGTTGAATACGCAACGCGCCACGGTGGCTCGGTTAGAAGCCGAATTACAAAATGCCCGTACCGAATTTGACCGTTATTCAACGCTGTATCAGCGGGGGGCCGTTTCCGCCTCCGAACGGGACACGCGGGAATTGAGTTACACCACAGCTCAGCGGCAGTTTCAGGAAGCCCAGGCCGAACTGGCGCGCATTGACACTGCCAGTCAGCAGGAAGTGAGTCGAGCTCGGGCCACGCTAGAACAGATTGCGGAAGTCCGACCCGTTGATGTGCAGGTGGCCGAGGCTGAGTTTCAAGCTGCTCAGGCCGAGGTCGCCGAAGCTCAGGCCAATCTAGACCAGGCCACCGTGCGATCGCCCGTGGCCGGTCAGGTAATCAAAATCCACACTCGCCCTGGTGAAATCATTGCGTCTGACGGCATTGCCACCCTGGGACAAACCGATCAGATGATGGCGATCGCCGAAGTGTATCAAAGTGATATCGCCAAAATTCAGGTCGGCCAGTCCGCCACGATTACCTCCTCCGCTGTGCCGGAAACCCTAACCGGCACCGTTGAGCGCATTGGCCTGCAGGTAGAACCGCAGCAGGTCGTGGACGAAGACCCCGCCGCCAACGTAGATGCCCGCGTGGTGGAAGTGCATGTGCGGTTGGATGAAGCTTCGAGTGGGCAAGTGGCGGGCCTGGCTAATTTGCAGGTCACGGTAACGGTGCAGGCAGAGTGAGGGTTGGGGTGATGGGGTGATGGGGTGATGGGGTGATGGGGAGTAGAGGGGGCATCTTGCCCGTGAGCCCAATAGAGAACCCAAACCTAAGAACGAAGAGCGAAGAACCAAGAGCTTTGAGTTGAAAGGATTAGTGAACTGGGTAAAGAAAGCGATCGTCTTCCCGCACGGTTTTTAGTAGCTAAGGATATTCGTCATGATTTCAGTGGGCAAATTTCTGAAGACGCTGCAAGATCGGACGCCCTTGGGGCTGTTGCAGCTCAAGCACGATCGCACCCGATTGCTGACGGCGATCGCGGGCATTACCTTTGCCGACGTGCTGATCTTTATGCAGCTTGGCTTTTCCGATGCGCTTTACCGCACCAATACCAAATATCCCCGCACACTCAATGCCGATATTGTGCTGCTCAGCACTCAAGCGCAAAACTTTGGCTCGCTGTACACCTTTCCCCAGCGGCGACTGTATCAGGCGCTGGATGTACCTGGGGTGGCCGAGGCTGACCCGCTATATATCGGCTCTGTCCAGTGGCTCAATCCGCAAACCCGCGAAAAGACCTCTATGCTGCTGATTGGCCAAAATCCCGAGCAGCCTGCCTTCGATCTGCCAGCAGTGAATGCGCAGCTAGAGACCCTGAAACGGCCCGACACGGTTTTGTTTGACCAGGCTTCCCGGGGCCAATATGCCGACGTTATTGCCCAGTTCGAAGCCGGAGAGGATATCTCTACGGAAATTGGCCTGCGAACCGTCAACATTGGCGGCCTGTTTGAAGTGGGGGCTTCTTTTGCCGACGATGGGGCGCTGATTACCAATGACCAAAACTTTCTCCGCTACGTGCCCAGACGAGAGGCCGGGGCGGTCAGCGTCGGTCTGCTCCATCTCGACCCTGATTACGAGGTCGAAACCGTGATCGCTCAGCTTGAAGAGCACCTGCCCGCTGATGTTCAAGTCTTTTCAAAAGCCGGCTATATCGATTTTGAGTTGGCCTACATTCAAGCGCGATCGCCCATCGGATTTGTATTTGGCCTAGGCACAGTGATGGGCTTTATCGTGGGCGTGGTGATTGTGTATCAAGTGCTCTCGACGGATGTCAATAGCCATCTAGCGGAATACGCCACGTTTAAGGCCATGGGCTACCGCAACAGCTATCTGCTGTGGATCATTTTTGAGGAAGCGCTGATTCTCTCAGTGCTGGGCTTTTTACCCGGAATCATGATTGCCACCGGCCTCTATCGTCTGGCCTCTGCAGCCACGGCGCTGCCTTTGGTCATGTCCGGGGCTCGCGGCCTGCTGGTGCTAATGCTCACCATTGTCATGTGTGCTGGTTCTGGGGCGATCGCCACTCGACGACTGCAGGCGGCTGACCCCGCCGATATTTTTTAGGATTGATTCACGGAGCCCCTATGTCGCTAGATCCGGTTATTAATATTCACCAAGTCAATCATTTTTTTGATTCCGGCAGCCTGCGAAAACAGGTTTTGTTTGACATCAATTTGGCGATCATGCCGGGCGAAATCGTTATTATGACCGGACCATCCGGCTCTGGCAAGACGACTTTGCTGACGCTGATTGGCGGACTGCGATCAGCCCAAACTGGCAGCCTAAAAATCGTCGGTCGGGAATTGTGCCAGGCGTCAGAAAGCAAGCTGGTGAAAGCGCGACGCAGTAACGGTTACATCTTTCAGGCCCATAACCTGCACGGCAGCCTGACGGCGCTGGAGAACGTGCAGATGGGGCTAGAGGTGAGCGGCCTTTATGCCAAGGCTGATCGTCACCGCCGCGCTGCAGATATCCTGACCCAGGTGGGATTGGAAAATCACCTGCACTACTATCCGGCTAGTCTGTCGGGAGGGCAAAAGCAGCGCGTCGCGATCGCCCGCGCCCTGGTCAGCCATCCCAAAATCGTGCTGGCCGATGAACCTACCGCCGCCCTCGACAAGAAATCAGGCCGTGACGTAGTGGACATCATGCACGACCTTGCCAAGCAGCAGGGCTGCACCATTCTGCTCGTCACCCACGACAACCGCATTCTCGATATTGCTGACCGCATCGTTCATATGGAAGACGGTCGCCTGTCTAATAAAAACGCTACTCCAAACCGTCACTCCAAAAGTGTTACGTAATCCCCGCTGTGGATCGCTCCGTCGCTGCCGCTGATGGAATGGCTGGTTTTGCTGAGGCACAGAAATCGGCTAGCTCGCAGCGATCGCAGGCGGGCTTGCGGGCATTGCAAACCGCTCGCCCGTGGTAGATCAAGCGGATTGACCAATTCTCCCAGTCGGGCTGGGGAATCAACTTCATCAAATCCTGCTCCACCTTTTTGGGGTCGGTGTGCTTTGTAAAGCCCATCAGTCGACTCAGGCGCTTGACGTGCGTATCTACCGTCACTCCGGCATTGATGCCAAAGGCATGGGCTAGCACCACGTTCGCCGTCTTGCGGGCCGCTCCCGGTAGACTCGTCAGCTCTGCCATTGTGCGGGGCACCTCACCGCCAAATTCGGTGACAATTTTGCGACAGGCTCCCTGGATATTTTTTGCCTTATTGCGATAGAAGCCAGTCGACCTAACCAGCGTTTCAAGTTCGGTCAAATCGGCTGCTGCCATGGCATAGGCATCCGGAAACCGCTCAAATAACGCTGGCGTTACCAAATTGACGCGCTCATCAGTGCATTGGGCCGACAAAATGGTGGCCACCAATAGCTGCGTAGGAGTTTCATAATTTAGCGAACAGGTCGCATCGGGATAGAGCTGTTTGAGTCGGGCCAAGGTTGCCAGTGCCCGCTGCTTTTTGGGCAATAGTTTGCGGCGGGCACTCACTGTAATAAATTTTGGAAAATTTGCAGTTGGGTGGTGTCACGCACAATCAGAAATACCCCTAATCCCAGCAGGAGCACCAGTCCGGTTTGCATCACGTTTTCTTGTAAGCGATCGGGCAGCGGCTTACCCCGCAGCGCTTCCACCAGCAAAAAGGCCAGTTGTCCACCATCGAGGGCGGGCAGCGGCAGAATATTGATGATGGCTAGATTAATGCTAATAATTGCAGTGAACGGAAACAGAGTGGCGACATTAGAAGAGGCCAAGTTAGCACCCTGTTCAACGATCGCCACTGGCCCAGACACTTGCCCTGCCATCTGAGAAAAGTTGGTGATCAGCATGGCAAATCCCTGTACCGTCTGCAAGAACATGCTTTGAAACTCTTCTGCCGCCAGGGTAAACATTTCCAAGACGTTGTCAGCGCGGCGATATTGCATCGTGCCGTTGCGCTGTAGCTGCACGCCGATCACGGATTTGCCCTCAGAGTTGGTCTCTGGCACAACCGTCAAATCCAGCGTCTGGTCGCTGCGCTGCACAGTGAGGTTAATAGGCTGTTCCGGGTTGTCTTGAATCAAATCAACGAACGATTCAAGGGAGTCAAAGGTTTCTCCATCAGCGGACAGAATCACATCGCCGGCTTTGAGGCCAGCTTGGGCCGCTGGGGAAGTCTCAGAAATGACCTGGGGAATGGCAATACCGGGTTCTGGATCGAAGCCTGATGGCACGCCCACAGAGGCAAACTGTACGACGAAAACGAGATAGGCAAACAGCAGATTAGCAATCACACCAGCGCTGATCACGATCGCCCGATCCAGCACCGGACGATTCCTCAGCAGGTCCGGATCCTGTCGTGGAATCTGGCTCTCAGGATCATCATCGGGAAAGCCGACAAAGCCGCCCAGCGGGATGGCCCTCAGGGCATACTCGGTTTCTGGCCCCTGATATTTCCACAAAACTGGCCCGAAGCCAATGGAAAATCGATTGACATGAATGCCTTGCAGGCGGGCAGCTAGAAAGTGCCCTGATTCATGGACAAAGATGAGCAGAGCAATTACGGTGATCGCGGCCAGAACGGACATAGATTCCCAAGTTATGCAGTAAATTATGTTTTCTTATTCTATCTGCCCAAATCCCTAATCACCGAGCGATTTTATTCGGTCACAGGAGAGATATCTCTCCTATTGCGGCTATTGGCGACAAATGCCCTATCGTCTATATGGATTGGGGAAAAAGGACTTTTAAGCATCGAGATACTGGTTGAGATCTTCGATGATGCGGGGCAGTTCAGCCTCGGTCGTCAGGCGCATACGATCATCTCGCACCGTCACCAATAGCTTGGCGGCAAACGGGCTGGGCCAAATATTGGGATTGCAAAAGACTTCAAGAAACACGTCGCCAGTGTGCTGATATTCCATCGTGGGGACGGGCGTCTTTTTGCTGGTGCCGGGAGCTTGCGCCGCGATCGCCTTAAGTTGTCTAACCAGTTCGGTTAAAGTCGCTTTCAGCTCCTGCGCTGCAGCGTGGGAAAAATTGAAGCGTACAGAACCCTGCAGCAGATTCAACGTAATTTGAGTAACCGTCGTAGAAGTCATCTCATTCTGCGTGATTTGACGCTTCCCATTTTGCCGTTAAACGTTTCAAAAGCGACGGGTCTTAAGGTTGGATAAAGGTTAAGGCGCCGGTCTGTGGCTGCTGTTGTCTAGCAGCAGCCGTTGTCTGGCAGCCATAGATACGGGTTTCGAGTCCACCAGCTAGGCGGTAAAAGACTGACCCAGCCCCAGTGCCGCCAATCGTTTACGAAAAGCGATCGAGCTTTTGTCGCCGGTAATGTGGATTTCATCTGAAAGCTTGAGTGGCAAATCTTCTGGCCACTGCTCTTCGACGATCGCCTTATCTTCGGCGAATATTTGATGGTTAAAGTCGAGGGTGTCCTGCAGCGGCGCATCTTTGTCAAAATTGCGGCAAATGGGGACAAACACTCGGGTCTTGCGGGCGGAAACCGGCGACGCCGCGTTGAGAATGTGCAGCAGTCCGTTGGGAAAGGTCACCGTTAGCTTCGCGGTGAAGGGTAAAAAGACTTCAAACAGTCGCCGCCATTTGAAGTCCGGTGGCGCTAGATGCTTCATGCCGTGGGCGTAGTTGCTCACCGTACTGACATAATCGGCCTTAAATCCCGCTAGGGTCTGCTCAATCGGATAGTTGGGCACCACGGTGTTGTCGGGTTCACCAAAGGACTTGGCGTGAATAAAGGCAAAGTGACTGACATCGAGAAAGCCTTCGACCTGCCGACCGGCTGCGGCGTTCAGCTCCACTACATCGGGCAGCACTTGAAGGTAGTCAGGGTCGTCCCACTCAGTCATTGTGGGAAAAGGGACTGGTCCGTTATCGTTGAGGCGCGTCCAAACCAAACCGTAGCGCTCCATGACGGGATAGGTGCGGATTTTCAGCCGTCGAGGAATTGAGGTGCGCGGTTCGGCCGGAATGCACACGCACTGACCGGCAGAGTCATACTGCACGCCATGATAAGGACACACCAAGCGATCGCCCTCAATCCACCCTTTGCTTAAGGGGGCACCGCGATGCAGGCACAAATCCTGCGCCGCGATGACCGTTCCTTCAGGGGTGCGATATAGAACCAAGCGTTCATCTAGTAGTCGCGTGCCATGGGGTCGCTCGGCAGTAATTTCATGGGAAAACGCCACCGGATACCAAAAAGGGGCCAGCGCCTGCCAGTCGCTTGGCGTGAACGTACAATCACGCGGTAAGGATATCTCTTGGGTGGCGATCATAGCAGTTGACTCCGAAAATCAGTAGCAAGAAATTAATCTGAGCTAAACGTTAACGCTTGGGGCGGCCTCGATTTTGTATTCACGGACACGGCTCAGCGGTATGGTGAGAGCCGCCATGATTACCTGTTTTGTCGCTAAGGCACGGCGGCTGGAGCATTAAGAATTGACATGATAGTAAGCCTCTAGCATTGAAACGATGGGCAAATTTTAAGCAGCGAGTGGGTCTGATAATAAGTGATGTCACCACTGCTGTCAGAAAAATTCGTCCACCTAAAATATTTGAAAAAATAGGAGGGCTGATATTTTTTGAACAGGGAGAAGGAGGCATGAATTGTTTATTGTCAGGGTGACGTGTAATGGGGAATCTGGCTTTTAAGGGCCTGGTGTGGTTGCTGAGTAGTGTCTGTGTTGTCTTTATGGGAGCGGCGATCGCCAGCGGCTCGGAGCTGGAGTGGAGCTATGAAGGCAGCAACGGTCCAGAAGCCTGGGGTGGACTTTCGGCTGCTTTTAGTGCTTGCGAAGTAGGACTAGCGCAGTCTCCCATCAATATTGATCCCACTGCCGCAGCCCATCAGAATGAAATTGAATTTACCTATGGCCGGGCTCCTCTCAACATCGCGAACAATGGCCGGACTATTCGGGTCAATGTCTCAGCGGCTAATACCATCAAGCTGGGGGATGAGGACTATGTACTGCAGCAGTTTCACTTTCATCGTCCCAGCGAACACATCGTCAGCGGCGAGCCTTATGCGATGGAGATGCATTTGGTGCATCAAAATGCCGCCGGCGACCTGATGGTGGTGGGAATCTTTTTGACTGAGGGGGCGGAAAATTCGGCCCTGACGCCAGTTTGGCAGGCCATGCCCCAGGGCCAATCTCCAGCCCAAGACATTGCCGGGGTAGAAATTGATGTCGAGGCGCTGCTGCCCGCTAATCTTACGCAATATCGCTATGACGGTTCGTTGACGACGCCTCCCTGCTCTGAACCGGTGAAATGGGTGATTATGGCAACTCCGGTTGAGGTTTCTGCCACCCAGATCGAGCAGTTCAGCAGCATCATTCCTCCTAACGCTCGACCTATCCAGCCGCTGAATCACCGCTTTTCATCCCGCGCTGACGGCTGATCATGTCAATGCGATCGCTAATTTTGTCAATACTATTGGTGCTGGACTACTTATGCTGGGAACGGTAATTCAGTAAGGCAGCGATCGCCGCGCTTTCCCCTCACTCATTGCTTACCCAGCCACCCAGCCACCCAGCCACTCATCCACTCATCCACCCAGCCACCCATCATGAGCAGTAAAAATGAAACCCCAGTTCTCATCGCCGCACTTCTCATTACCCTGGGTCTTCTGGGCGGCGGCTACTGGCTACTGTCGCGCGGTGGTGGCTTTAGCCTCAGCAACCTGCCAGGAGTTAGCGGTGGCTCCTCTGGCGGCAGTTCTGTGACTGGCGGTGGTGAACAGTTTAGCAGCGTCCGAGATGTCCCTGCCGGTCTATTTAACTACGGCGGCAGCACCACTTGGGCGCCGGTGCGAGGCATTGTGGATCTCGCAATTCAGCAGGCGATTCCATCACTGCAACTGCGCTATACCGACCCCATTGGGGCGGCTCCCAGCTCGGGTACGGGCATCGATATGCTGCTCAACAACCAACTATCCTTTGCGCAGTCGTCGCGATCGCTCAACCCCGCAGAGCAGCAGGTGGCCCAGCAGCGGGGCTACAGTCTCAAAGAAATTCCGGTAGCGCTGGAAGGGCTGGCGATCGCGGTTAATACTGACCTTCCCGTTGAAGGCATCACCTTAGCCCAACTGCGCGATATTTACCTAGGCAATTTGACCAACTGGAGTCAAGTGGGCGGCCCCAATCTGCCCATCGTCCCCATCTCACGCCCCGCCAATGGCGGCACTGTGGAATTTTTCGTGAGTACCGTGCTCGGCGGCGCCCCTTTAACCGCCAACGTCACCAATGCCAACACGACAACTGAAGCCCTGCGGCTCGTGGACAGCACTCCCGGCGCCATTTACTTCGCTTCGGCACCAGAAGTGGTAGGCCAGTGCACGGTGAAGCCTATTGCGATCGGGCGTCAGTCTGGCCAACTTGTCCAACCCTATGTTGACCCTTACGTGTCTCCCGAAAACTGTCCGGCCCAGCGCAATCAAATCAACAGCGCGGCGCTCCGCAGCGGCGATTATCCCCTCACTCGCCGGCTATTTGTGATTGTGCGCGAAGATGGCAGCCCCGATCAGCAGGTCGGAGAAGCCTACGCCAACTTACTATTGACCCAACAAGGCCAGCAGCTATTGAACGAAGCCGGTTTTGTGGCCATTCGCTAATGGCCGCTCTTTGGGAGAATTCTGGGAGTAGAAACACCAAATTTGTGTCCTTATCAGTTGGAAATTACTGAGTCACAACACTCCCTTGGAGCTAGGAATTTGGCTGGCGCGGCGGGGGTCGATTTCGGTGGCCATGCGCATGGCGCGGGCAAAGGCTTTGAAGGTGGCCTCGATGATGTGGTGAGAGTTGATGCCGTCGAGTTGACGAATGTGCAGGGTCATCTGACTGTGGTTGACTACAGCAACGAAAAATTCCCTGACTAGCTGCGTGTCGTAGGTGCCAACCCGCTCGGTAGGAATTTCCAGGCCGTAGGCGAGGTGGGGACGGCCTGAAAAGTCCAGGGTGACTTGC
Source organism: Cyanobacteria bacterium P01_C01_bin.120 (assembly GCA_039027715.1). GTDB lineage: Bacteria > Cyanobacteriota > Cyanobacteriia > Phormidesmidales > Phormidesmidaceae > Halomicronema. The sequence continues at coordinate 4,785 of JBCCJU010000074.1, read as the reverse complement.
ACAAGGGCTTCATCCAAGGGAGCCATAAAGTTACCAAATCGCACGATGCCTTTGCAATCGCCCAGCGCTTCCTTCAACGCCATGCCCAAGGTAATCCCGACATCTTCGTTAGTGTGATGGTCGTCGATTTCGTAGTCGCCCTTGGCCTGCACTGTCAGGTCAAACAGTCCATGGGAGGTGATTTGATGCAGCATGTGATCCAAAAAGGGCACGCCAGTGTTGACGTTGCACTGTCCGGTACCGTCAATATTGATGGCTACCTGAATATCGGTTTCGCCAGTGGTGCGGCTGATGGTGGCAGCGCGATGAGTCAGTTGGGCGGGGCGATGGGTCGATGGAGTGCGATTTTGGAGTTGCATGGGAGTAGTGGGGTAGCGGAGTCGGAGGGTAGCAGAATCGGTGAGGTGAGGTTTGTGCTTGGACATCACGGGAGGGCGGCATTTTATGACTGCGCAGTCATGGTGGCCAAAACGGGGCGAATATCGTCGTTGGTGACCTGATCGGTGATAAAGACATCGGCGATCGCCTTGGGCAAGATAAACCGCACGCGCCCGTCTTCAACTTTCTTGTCGCCCTGCAGCAGGGCAATCAATGCTTCGCCGTCGGCCTGACTGGGAATGGTGGTTGGCAGCTTGGTGGTTTGAATCAAGTGCTGCTGACGCTGTTCATCATCTGCCGACCACAGATTGAGGGCTTGGGCGAGCTTACCGGCAGCCACCATGCCAATGCCCACGGCTTCGCCATGATTAACGATGCGATAGCCTGTCGCGCTCTCGACTGCATGACCAATGGTGTGGCCATAGTTAAGGATTGCCCGCAGACCCGATTCCTTTTCGTCTTGAGCCACGACCTCGGCTTTGGCCTGGCACGATCGCTCCAAAATCATCTGCATCAGGGCCGCATCGACATAGCGGTACTGGTCAAGGCGCGGAGCTTTTTCCAAAGCGGTAAATAGCTCTGCATCCCAAATGACGCCGTATTTAATCACCTCTGCCATACCAGCTCGAAACTCTCGGGCCGGCAGCGTTTGCAAAACGTTGGGGTCGATGACCACTAGGCGCGGCTGATGAAAGGCCCCAATCAAGTTTTTGCCTTGGGGATGGTTAACGCCAGTTTTACCGCCAATGGAGGCATCGACCATCGCCAGCAGAGAGGTGGGCACCTGCACTACGCCAATGCCCCGTAGCCAGGTTGCGGCCGCAAAGCCCGTCATGTCGCCAATGACGCCGCCCCCCAAAGCTACCATTGCCGACTTGCGCTCTAGCTTGGCCTCGTAGGCCGCCGCATGAATTTTTTGTAGGGAACGTAGGGTTTTATAGCGTTCTCCGGCGGGCAGAATGCAGGTGCTCACCTGATAACCGACGGCCTGCAGCGATCGCACCAGGCGATCGCCATAGTGCCGAAAAATTATCGGATTTGAGACGACCAGCAGCTTTTGTCCTGGCTTCACCAATGGCTGGTCGCGACCGGTTAGCCAAGCCCCTACGTGGCTGATAGCGTCGGACGCAATCACAATGTCGTAAGGATTTTGCGGAATATCGACTGAGATAACAGACTTCATAGCACAATCAGGGCTTGACAGCTTCTACTATAGCCGTCGCCAGTTCCGTTAGGACAGGACGGCGAGCTAGCCGGCCATGGGGCAAGTATCCGAGCCTTACTAGGCTTATTGGCTCAGAGGGCCAAAGCTTTAATGGTCAGCGTACTGTTTAGCAAACTCGGGGAGAAAACAGTAACGAAGAATGAGGCCGTCGTGCCCAATGGGCAAAAGGATTCTGCCTCGTTAATTTGCCGTTGAGGCAGTGGGCAGGGTGCCCAGTACCTGCTCCAAGATATCGATGGGCACTTCATAAAAATACTGCTGGCGGAAGTGTTCTTCTTGAACAGCCGTCAAAAATGCAGTGGCGGCCTGTTCGTACTGGGTGGGTGCGGGAGGGCTGGCAGGGGCCGTGATGGTGAAGTCATCGCCTTCGCGTTGCAAGGTGTATCCCAGACGGTTGAGGGCAGCAAAGGCGAGGGGCAGCGTGCGATCGCTCAGCCCCAGTTTGGCTTGAAATACGGCCACAGAACGACTTTCACCCGTGCGAGCCAGGTATTTAGCACTGCCCAAAAGCCGCTGCCACTGCTGTTCTGGGGCAATGGCTGTCGGTGGCGAGTAGGCCAGGGTGAGCGACTCACTAGGAGCCCGGTAAGGCGAAAAGTCGGACCAGTCTGTGGGACAGTCCACCATGGCGGGAGGGGACACGGCGTCGACAACGGGCTCGCGCTGATCAATCAGCCAGCGATTTTCTGTAGCGGTGGCTGATACGGCGATCGCGGTAGCCGCGCGCCGATCAACCAGTCGCGCCTCGTAGCGCTTTTTGTACATGTTCACATCGAGTTCGATCACCAGGTCGTAGCGCCCTGGCGGCAGGTCGGCGCGGCGATGGCCCCACCAGTGACCAGGAAAGCCATTCTGGGTAACCGAGTCAACGATGTCAAAACTGAGTTTGTGATAGCGCTGCTTACCGCCGCGGCGATCCTTCAGCGTGTCTTCCCAAAGATTGGCAATTTGCACGTCTCGCAGCAGCAGTCGCGGTACCGGATTGCCCATGCCGTAAGGCTCTAACTGCTTGAGTGCCCGGAATAAATCGCGCCCTAAATCGGCAACGGTTACCGAGCAGTCCACGTCTAGCGGCGGCGGCTGGGTTAAATCGCTGGTGGGCAAATATGAGCGGACGGCTCGATTCAGTCCCGCTGCCAGCAGCGGCAAATTTGCCACCGGCAGGGTCATGCCGGCGGCGAAGGGATGCCCGCCGAAGCTGGTGAGTAGATGTGACTGCGCCTGCACAAGTTCGTACAGATCAATTTGATCAATCGAGCGTGCCGAACCGCGAGCCATTAGCGGCTGTCCCGGAGCTGCCGTCGTTTCCGTCTGAAACAGAATGGTCGGGCGGTTATACTCTTGGGCGAGCTGGCTGGCGACCAGGCCCAAAACGCCAGGCGACCACTGGGGATTGCTGAGCAAAATCACCTGGGTCGTACTCAGATCGAGCGTGGCCATTTGCGCCTGAGCCTGTTTCATCACAGTGGCCTGAAGTTCTTTCCGGCGAGTGTTGGCGAGTTCCGCTTCTAGGGCCAGCGCTGCCGCGCGATCGCCATCGCGACTGGTCAACAGTTCCACGCCAAAGCTGGCGTCGCCGTGAATCCGGCTGACGGCGTTGATGCGCGGGCCAATACCAAAGGCCACATCCGAGGGGCGATCGCCCGTGCGCTTGCAAAATTCCAGCAGTTTAGTGACGCCGGGACGCACGCCGGCCTTCGCCTGAGTTTCCAACCGCTGCAGCCCCTTTTGCGTTAAGTAGCGACAGTCGCCCCGCAGCGCCACCAGATCGGCAATCAGGCCAATGGCCACCAAATCGAGCAGGGTTTCCAGGGGCTGTTGAGGAATTGCCGGCAGGCGATCGTACAGCGCTTCCAGCAGCTTGTAGGCGACGGCCACCCCGGAAAGATCCGCTAAGGGATGACCCGCCGGCAGATAACGAGGATTGATCAGGGCGACGACGGGCGGGCGGGTCTCGGCCAGGGTATGGTGATCGGTCACAATCACCTCCATGCCGAGGTCTGCCGCATAGGCAAGCTCGCGCTCGGCGGTGCTGCCGGTGTCGCAGGTGACGATTAGCGTGCAGCCCCAGTCAGCTAGCCGGGTCAGGCCGCTGGTGGAGAGGCCGTGGGACTCCGTGAAGCGGTTGGGAATGTAATAGCGCAATCGTTCAGACTGCGGAAAAAATTGCCCCAACCCTTCCCAAAGAACGGCGGTCGCGGTCAGGCCATCAGCGTCGAAATCTCCCCAAATAGCCACTTTCTCCTGCTGCTGGTGAGCCTGCACCAAACGTGCGATCGCCCACGTTAGTTCATCGCCAAAGGCGGCGGGTGCCGTGGGCTGATAGTCGTCTGGGTATAGCCAGCCTTGAATGGCGCTCAATTGCCGAAAACCGCGCTGCCAAAGCAGTTGTCCCACCAACTCTAGGAACGTCGGTTCCCATCCCTGTTGGTTGGCCCACTGCGTGAGCTGGCGCTGCCACTCAGCCGGCGGCATCTCATTGATTAAGCGCCATTCAAAGTGAGGCTTGATCATTGCAAAGAATCATCGCAAAGAGTGCGCCGCAGCGGCAGCGAAAGTCATTTCGTTCACGGCGGTAACGATGGCGCTACCTCAAAAGCCAATTTAACGTTGGGCCCCCAGTCTCCAACCAAGCTGACGCAGTGATTGACTGCGTGAAGGTGGCCCCCCGGTGAAATAGCGACGGGAAAAAATTAGCATCCAGCTAATCGTAAAGATGTCACAGATTTGCATGTATTTTGCCGCATACGGCAACTTCGACCTTTAGACTGTAAGGAGTTGTTTAGCATACTGTAAAAATCAGTTAATAGTTCTTCTGTTGGTTATTTGTCCAAGGTCTATAAGTGGCTAGCAAACCTGCAAAAGAGAAGCCCGCTTAGCCCATCGGCGGCAAATGACGCTACTGAGGGAATCTTTAGGTTAATCAGGCCCGCTTGTGAAGGTTTCCTTTTGTTGGTCAAGCGATGATGCGATCGCGACGACAATCGTAGTAAAGTTTGCCCTAAGGCTTCGTGAACCAACCCCGTTTGAACGTCATGATTTAAGGAGTACTGTTTTATGCTTCACCGCAAGATTTATCAACTTTGCTGTGAGGGTAAAGAAGTTTGGATTTTCTTACGGGATCAGCAGCGCTGGCTGGAGCGCGCGACCATTCTCGATATTGAAGGTGATTTAGTCACCGT
>JBCCJU010000073.1:0-26852 GCA_039027715.1 Cyanobacteria bacterium P01_C01_bin.120 | reverse complement strand
CACGCCCGCGTGTATTCTTCAACTGCTGAGAATCAAAGGAAATATCAATCTTTTGACCTTGTTCATTACTCCCTGATTCATATTCTGTATCTTGGCGCCCAAGAACAGCCAAAATGCGAACCTGTGCTTTGGGTTGTAAATCACTAAGGCGTTCAAATTGCTGTGTCAGACTGATAGAGGTTTCGGCATAGGGTGAGGTTTCAAGAAACATCTCTCCCCAAGGTAACAGCAGCAATTGCTGATCGCTTGTTTCAATATTTAGTTGAATCTCTTCATTATTCGAAACGTGTTCTCTGAGACAATCTTGCAGACGCTGCCAACTGTCTTGTGACTTCAACCAATCAGTAAATTCATCTTTAAGGAACTTTGTACTCTCACCACAATTCACAGTACGTTTAGAAAGACCTTTCAGTCCCGATCTCTTACCCCGAAGAGCAAACTGTTTAGCGGCTATGTCAAAGTCTCCTCGCCAGTTTTCAAACGCTTGACCTAGTTCCTGAGGAATCGGGGCAAGTGGATAAGCAAATTTGTTTGCATGATCCTGTTCGCCAACGACAATCCTCAGTTTAGCCTTAAGGTTACCGGTATCAGCAGACACCTCCAAATCCAATTCAACTTTTGCCATCGGTATGGAAACTTACGATTCTATAAGTTCTGAAATTTAGGAAACTCACACACAGAGGCAAACATCGTTCCCATCTGTGATGACTTCCAGTTTCCAGTTTAGCCAGATTCTCTAAGCCTGGAAGTTTTCAGTAATGTTGATATTCCCAAGGCTAAGACGCAGACTGAACGAGCTATCGACATCAATTTGAAACGTAAACTCTTTAGCGTTGTCAGCTTGTTTCGTCTGGTCTTCTAAGGCAACATCACCATCAGGATCAAGTAACTGTAGAGTAAGTCCTTGGGGTAAGACATTCCTATCGGCTGAACAGATCCTGAGAAGGATATTTAACTCTGCATCGGGTAATTGCGTCACCTGAAGGACAATGGCAAGCCTATAGTCGCCAAACTCTAATAGCTTTGCCCGTTTCCTAGAAACGACAGCATTAGACTCCTGAACAGTACCAGCTCCACGGTAGCTGGCTGCTAATACCAGCGTCGGCTCTTGCCACAACTCATCAAAAAGATCAGCAAACCACTGTCCGAGGTACACTATGCCCTTGGACAGTGAAGGAACCAACCCACCCGGTGAAGTCGTTTCACTAATCGGCTTCTCATCCATGAGCATGTCCAACGCATCATCTAGAGATGCAAGCTGCCGAACAACTAACCGACTCTGAAACACAGGGCTAAAACCTAATAACTTGGCTTCGTATGCTTCCTCATCAATAGCTACAACAATGTAGCCTAGGCGATCTTCTTGCACCTCAGGTGGTAAAAGGCAAACCTCTTCTCCAGGCAAAATCGGACGGCACTCTAAGCGGCCCCTCCCCAGAATCACCAAGTCAGCTACATCCATCAAGGTTCGACTAACCAGATTCCAGCTTTCACTAGCCTCAAGGTCAGTCTCAATCCCCATGCAGTCACAGTAAAAGCATACGGCCTGAATAGCTAAGGTGTTCAGATACACTTGCCGCGCTTTCTCAGGATCCCTTTGTTCGAGACTAAAAGATTGTGCCTGACGCTTAAAAGAATTCGTCAAGCTAGATGTAAAAGTCAGAGGCTCTGCTAGAAATGTCATGTTCAGTAAGTCTACTCACCAGTGAATTCACGTGTAGAGGAAAGTTCATTTAGCTATCTTTCAAATATCTATCGAAATAAGAACGGAGCTCTTTACGAGATCGCCCAAAGAAGCTGTACATTGTTTGTTCATTGACGCCTAAATTCTCTGCTAGTTTCCGAAGATTTTTGTTATTCATTAAATAAATCACTACTATCTGAAGATTGACATCTGGGCGGCCTCTAATATATCTACTTTTCAAGAATCCATCTGGATCATCTTCGATAATCTGACGTACTTGGTCAGACAAGAATATATGTTCTTGGTTACTTAAAACATCTTCTTGTGTCTTTCTAGATTCTTGATCATCTCGATTTATAGGTTGATAAAGTGATATTTCTTGACTCTCTTTCTGAGCATCAGTATCATCTTTTATTCTGCCTAAAACTTCACGCTCTAATTTAAAGTTCACCCAGGTCATAAATTTTCCCCTGGTCGGATCATAGGTATCGATTTTTCGAACAATATAAAGCCGCGTTTCTTGTAAGGCATCAGAGTAAAGCCCTGGATACTTCCCTCTCCATTTATAGGAAAGCTGGCCAGAGCGCTCAATCAACAGAAGTAAGCGTTGCATCACCTTATTACGCTGCAAGCTCTTTGGAGAATATGCCTTCGCTATTGCTGCCAGCTCCTTAAGCTGGCGATCTAACTCATCCATAGAAGCATTTATTCTCCTGATGTATGTTCAACCACATCTGAGATGCTGACTTCTGAGGATATCTCATTATGTTCTCATTGTTCTCTACCCCTGAATACCTCTCCCATTCATCTCAACGGCATACAGAGAGAAGGATTATGCAAGTTGCACATAATTTCGTTCTTTTGGCTCACTACTTCCCCTCTTTGAGAAGCACAATAATCCGTGACAAATTTGCATAATTTATCAACCTCAGAGCCGTTGAAATGAATACCAGCGCAGTTGGGTAGCCATACAGCAAGGATACAACTGCGCTCACTCGCGGCTGTCTAAAGCATCACTGCTCATACCATGACCATCCAGAAGCACATTCCCCTATCCTCTCTACCTCTCAAAGTTGAGGCTCACGAAAAAACTTTGCAGCAATCCAAAGATGAGCTGCAAGCTTTCATAAAATTCTCTGAGGGGCTGGTTTTTGGAAAAATCGGCCTTGATGGATTGCTCGGTCTTCTTCCTGGCGTTGGAGGCACATACACAGGACTTGGCGGACTCTGGCTCTTATTTCAATGCATCAGGGTGAGAACAAGCTTGCAGGAAAAAATTCTGACTTTCGCTCTCACCCTCCTGGATATCGGAATTGGTCTCGTACCAGCTGCAGGCGACATCCTAGATTTCTTTTTGCGTGTCCACTCCATCATTGGCAAACGCCTGATCGCCCACACCAATATTCAGTTGCAGCTGATTGAGAGAACGCGTGGCCAGTTAGCTCAACACCTGCCGGTTGATGTGGAGGAGCTAGAAGACCTCCTCTTTCGCAATGGCAAAACCAAACAGCAACAACAGATGCAATATTGGATGGCCTTAGGATTCGTCATTCTCATGTTTGGTGGTTGCGCAGTGATGCTCAAGTAAGCCGTCTGAATCAGCAACATCCAGTCGAATTTTGAAAGTCTCGAACTTTTCAGAGAGCGCTTACTCCGTTTTGCATAATTCATGCCCTTCACTGCCGTTGACATAAACAGAAGGCCAAAGTCCTCTGGTGTCGAACATCTGATGGAAAAACTTTCTATTCGGACACTCCCTTAGCCCTAAGTTAGGCCACAGGGAGACATCCACCCTGTCTAATAGCCCATTTCTCTTCCAAAACAAACGGTCTCAAAAACATGACAAACAACCAGTCTTCAAAAGACGGATACTTGACCCAAGCCGCGACTGAACTCGTAAGCGTACTTAATCGGATGGCAGATGAAAACTTACCAGGCAAACTTGCTAGAACAGTAAAACTGCACGCTGGAATCGCCGTCGGATGTATTTTTGTTCCAATTCCCGGTGCAGGTCTTCTAGCCGCTGCTGGCAATACCTGGACGATGTATGTACGCATCAACAGGGAACTCGACCTTCCTTTCGCCCAAAATATTATCCGCAGCCTGGCTACCGGAGTTTTAACCAATCTGGCATCAAATGCTGCAATCCTAGCCGTATTTAGCCTAGGTGCAGCCTTAAAATTCCTCCCTGGCCCTGGCACAGTTGCCTCCTATGCCGTCCTCAGTGCCACCGTTTATGGCGTAACAATCGCAGCTGGCTATGTGTACATGAAAGCCCTCACCACACTGCTAACGAACAAAAGCGTGGAGCAAGTTGATGAAGACGACCTGAAAGCAGTCGTTGTCGAAGTTTTAGATAAAGATAAAGAGTCGATTGACTCAATCTTTAAGAGTGCCAAAGAAGGCTACACAGCTGCTGACTCTGACTTAGAGGGATTGGCTAATGAACTAGGGCAGCTAAAGCAGGCCATGCAAAAGAGTGCCGTTACTGCCGAACAAGAAGATGCGACGGATGAGATTGCAACTGCAGAAATGGCTGCACAACGGAACAATGCTTCGAGGACGTTCAAGCGGCTCAAAAAGGCCGGTAAGTGGGCCTTGGAGAGCGCTGAACATCTCGAATTAAGCCTTGCTTCTGCATCGCTCAGAACAGCACTCGGTCTGTAGAACACAGGCGAGTGTAAACTGCCACGAGCACTTTCGCGCATGACGCATTTACGTGGACATAAGCGAGAGTGCTCAAAGACTTGAACAGCCCCATCTACTAACACCTTCTGTAGTTTCATAACCGATTTTGCATAATTCCTACGTCCAGCTGCCGTTGACATAAACAGAAGCACAGATGCGGAGTAAACCTGCGCTGCTCGGCTCATCTCCTTCTCTGTATCAAGCCCCTCTTATGTCACATCGGAGGCCCATCGCGATGCAAAAGCAATTCCCTCAGCGGATTATCAGTAAATCAGAAGATATTTGGCAGGCTCTCCTTGCCGGCCAGCACTGGAGTCAAATAGGCGGTCGCAAACTGCAGTGTAGGAACGATATTGTCGTCTTCAATTTGCCGTCCTGGTACCGCTTAGTGTGCTGGATCAAAGAGGGATTGCCCTCCCACAGTGAACTGATGAGCCACCAGCGTTACAACAGCTTTGCTTCTAATACTCGTCGCTAACTTGTCCCTCATTAGGACACATTGTTATGGCTTACACCGACTCCCTCCCAACACGGCTTCTCAAAAGTCCTTGGGGAGCTAAACTTTTTGCAAGCACCATCTTACTAATCTGGGCCATCTTGGCTGAGATCCTGGCCCCACCAAGCAGTTTGCTCATATTGCTCCTCATCCCCATGAGTTGGCGAATGCACCATTTTTGGATTCATCGCCAACAACGTAAACAACGCAACTATTGGTATCTCTTCGGCGGCGGCTTACTCATCATGACTATTATCCTGGGCATTGGCGGGCCTTGGGCCATGATTCCGTGTGTCATGGGCGTTTTCATGGTCGATTGCGCCCTCTCTCGCTATGCCAATGAGCGGTTCCTGCGTGGTACAAAGCTAGCCGACTTTCAAGATGTCTTTCGCCACTACGAAAAGGTTCGCATGATTGGCACTAGCATCCTGTGGGGCGGGGTCAAACGCCCTCTAGGTGAAGCCATGACCCATTTCTTAGTGGCAGGCGCTGCCGGATCGGGCAAGACCCTGACTATTCGGCTCTTTATGCAATCTATCCTGCCCACTATTCAGCCTGGAAGCCAGCGACGAGCTCTGGTCTATGATGCAAAGCGCGACACCATAGCGATGCTGGAGGGCATGGGGGTTACCTGTCCGATTCACGTGCTCAATCCCTTTGATGATCGCTGTATTGCCTGGGATATGGCAAAAGACATCGAGTCGTACGCCGATGTCGAAGCTACGGTCAATATTTTGTTTCCCAAAGACCCTAAGGCTAAGGAAGAGCCATTCTGGCTGGACACCTCACGAGAATTGCTTACCGGCGTTATTAAAGGTTTGATGCTCTACGCCGGAAGCAACTGGACTTTGCGCGATGTGGCAATCGCCATGAGCAATCTGGAATTCATCAAGGCGTTTCTATCTTCCGATTTTGAATTAAAGCAACATCTCGGGGTACTGGGAACGCAAGGTACCACAGCCAATATCATGAGCACGATCGCAGCCAAGATGCGCCCCTATCGCCTAATTGCAGCCTATTGGCACAATGCCCAATATCGCATCAGTCTCAAAGAATGGATCAATTCTGAATCCATCCTCGTCTTGAGCAAAGACCGCCGCGCCGCTGAATCTCTTGATGCCCTAAATCGACTGATCTTTGTTCGAGCAATTGACATGCTGCTCGACAAGGATGATGTGGATGACCCGCATACTTTCGTCATCTTTGATGAATTCCAAGGGGCTGGAAAAATCGACCGATTTCAGGAAATGGTGGAACAAGGGCGATCCAAAGGGATCTCGGCTCTAGTCGGATTCCAAGCTTACAGCGCTGTTGAAGCCGTCTATGGCGAACAAGAGGCTAATGCTCTGATTGGCCAATTTAAGAATAAATGTCTGCTCCGTGCCCAGGACGAAAAAACGGCTCAGTGGATGTCAGGGCAAATCGGTGAGGTTGAAGTTGCCGAGTTGACTATCAACATCGATCGGACGGGGCACGGCGAGAATATTCAAGGCCGGGGCGAAAGCATCCGCAGCAAGCCAGCTGTTATGCCCGCAGAATTCCTCAACTTGCCGCAGCCCAAGAAGGGAGATACCGGTCTCACTGGCTATTACACCGGCAAATTCATCTACAAAACTTCCTACAGTCCCACACAACTGAGTGAGCTGCTAAGCAGCAGTGGCCCCGCCTCCATGAACTTCATGGCAGCACCGACTCACTATGAACGCCTAAAGCCGTGGATCGAAGCTGACTTAGAACGTCTTTGTCTGCCGCCTGGGCTGAAACAGGTTGCCCTTCCCCAACTCACCAACTTCACACTGGAAAAGTCTGATACCGCCGTCACTCCCCAGTCTCTCGCCCCTAATAGTCCAGATGAACCAACTATGACTCCAGGCGAAGTCCTAAAGGCCATGAAAGATGAGCTGGGCTATGGCGACAACTAAACCGTCACCTATGTTGTTATTGAGGCGCGCAATGACGTGGCTAACTCCAAACGCGAAGAACAAACAGAAAAAGCACTGAACAATTTAGAAGTCTTCAAACAACATGAAGAAACTGAAAACCGCGATCTTTCTGTAGAGCAGCACTATCAAAAAGAGTCAGGAGAACAAGTCTGGCGGAATTACGACCTCAATATAAGCACTGAAAAAGACGCTGACAAGACTATCGAAAAAACTCTTAACGCAGTGAGTAAAAAAGAGACAGATATTGCAATTTGCGAGAAAGTCCTAAAGGAAAGGGGAACTGATAGAAATACAACAAATGAGCTATCTAAATCTGTAGCAGATAACAGTCCTGGTGCCATCGATCAGTCAAACCAACAAGAGTATGGTCGAGAGGTCGTGGACAAGGCCCAAGAACGACTCAAACCGCAAGAACACAGGCAACCCCGCGAAAACACCCAACACCAGACAGTCGGTCACGATTCCTCTTACATGAAAAGCATTGAAATGATGAAAGAGCGCGATAGATAAAGGTGATATATTCCCTTTAATTTTTAGATTAATTCCTATAAATTGATTGCATGGAAAGATTCTTTAAATACGGAACAGCCAACCTTATGAGGAAAAAGTTAGATTGGCACCGTGACCAATACACTCGATGGCTCCAGGAGCGATGGGCTAGTAGGTTATCAACACCTTCAGAAGTACTCAATATCATGAAGTACAAATTGTATCGTGAACAGAACTATATTGAATCTGGGCTAAGGACGAAAGCTTCTTTGCCGTTTGATAAAAATATCGAACCGTTCGTTGACACATATTTGAACGAGCATAAATATAAAGGAAAAAATAGGCTGCAATCAACTCGCCTATACTATCCCCTGGAAGAGCACAAAAAACTACGGGCTAAGCTCGATATCCCAGACCCAGCCAATAACAATCCCTGGGACTTTGTGATTCACAAATAGACTTCTGCGAAACACTCTGGCGCTGCCAATTCTCTAACACCGCCCGTATACCCACTTTGTCGTCTTCTTACTGCGTAAAACCATGGCTGATTTACATTTCATTGGTGGGGAAAAAGGCGGGGTTGGGAAATCCCTGGTCGCTCGGGCTCTCACCCAATACCTCATTGACCAGAAGCTTCCTTTTATCCTGTTCGATACTGATCGCAGTAACCCCGACTTGGCTCGCATTTATGGCGAAACCGTTCCTTGCCGTCTAGCCGTCTTCAGTGAAGGTGAAAAATACGAAGACACCGCTAATCAAGTGTTTAACACCGCCACCTCTGAGCGAGTACTGGTCAATCTTCCGGCCCAAGTCTTTCCAGCCATGCGCAAATGGTTTGAGGACAATGACCTACTCGATATCGCTGACGAGGAAGGGGTTACCCCAGTGATGTGGTTTGTCAGTGATGGCGGTTATGACTCTCTCAACTTAATGCGCAAGTCTCTGGACTACTTCAAGGGCCGGGTACAACATGTCATCGTTCGTAACTGGGGCCGTAATGAGTTTGAGGACTGGGACGAGGTATTGGCCGGAACGGAGAACAGTCGGCTCACCGAACTAATAAAGACATACCAGCCAACCATCATCGACTTTCCCAAGTGGATTGGCATGGCCGATCGCAATCAAATTGATGCGCGCTCCCTCACCTTTGGACAAGCTCGTCAGGATAAGCAACTGAGCGCCATCTCACGACAACGAGTCAAAAAATTCTTACGGCAGGCATACGAAGCTTTTGAAAGCGCTGCCATCTTCAATGACTTGCCCTCCAGCAAATCAGCCTAATGCAAAACACGCAACTTTTAGACCAAGCCCTTGCAGGGCGTAGTGATGAGGAAAAGGTCAGGGTCTTAAATCTGATTTTGAAGATGGGAGTCAGCCCTGAAGACGAGTTTTGGCTGATTTTCATTGCCCTCGGACAAGTACAAATTCTCATCGAGGATATTCCCCCTCGGTTAGATATCTTCCGCGAACGCCTAGACCAATGGACAAAAACCAACTTACAAACTCTGAGAGCCCTGGAAAGCGAAGCCATACGGATAGTCGAACTGACAACCCTACTCGGCGAACTGACGATTACCTTCAAAGCATTGAGCAATACCTGGGAGAAGTCGATACCCGACTCCGTATTGTCAGAGACGAGCTTCAAGAACTCCGTCAGCACGCTGCAGCACGAGAACAAACTGTTGAGCGAGACTCTCGACCTAACCCGGCGAAGCCTGACCCAACAATCGAGCGAACTGAGTCAACGTTTATTTACCCTGGAAAGTTGCCTCAGCGAGACCAAACCCAAACACGCTAAAAGCATTGGAGACTGGCTAGTGTGGCTAATGCTTATCTTCCTATGCGTGACTCAACTTGCCCACTACATGACCCAAGTTAGCTCTGACACAGACAATTCCGAAAAAATTGAATGGCTGATTGAGAAGCAAAACCGCCGAGATTGTAGAGAAGGCATCCTCAGCGACAACGATCCACTTTGTAAGGCTTACAACTAAAGCAGGTTGGGAGATTCATACTTCTAACACTCTCTTTGCATAATTCCTACCCATCACTGCCGTTGAACTCAATAGAGCAGGATAACAGCCTGCTCATACCATCCAACAATGTGAGGGCCTTATGGAAATCATTATCGGAATCGCTTCCATTGCTATCGGGTTTTACATAGTCAGCAGCATCTTAAAGGCTATTTACAGTAGCTTTACGTCCATTTTTGGTGGGCGGATCGAGGCTCCTCAAGGGCCAAACCTGAATAGCAGCTTTTTTTGCTCAGGATGCGGTCAATACAAGCTCTTTACATCGAGAAGTCTTAAAGCTTTGCGTGCCGGTCAGAAGCCAGTCTGCAAGTCATGCCATGAACAATGGCTTGCAGAAGAAAAGCAGCGCAAGCGGTCTAGTTCTAGCCTCATGGGCTGCCTAGTATGGCTAGGAATCATTGCTCTCGTAGTCTTCATCATCGCCAGTATGTAGGCCATGCACCAGATTTACGCGCTGAAACGATGGCTCAACAGACGTCTGAAGCTGTTTTATTACCACCACTTCGCAGTCATTCCATTTGTCAGCATCACCTTACTGTTAGCGATCGGCTTATCTTTCCTTGAGCAACAGATATTATGGCCTGCGTACACAGTTGCAGCGCTCCTCTGGGTTGCCATCGTTGTGTATTACGGCCTCTATTTCAAGGAATACCAAAATCTCATCGATGCCTACACACAAGGGGAGTATTATCTGACCGTTTTTTCTTTCTGGGGCATCGTTTTTTATAACATCTTGTTTGTCTGTTGCTTTGCTTTCATCTGGGTATGCATAAGTACTGGACTGACAATACATATCTTCCAGAATCTAGAGTATAAAGATATTGTCATTCTGCTCTTCGAAGCCGTCATTGATGGGGGAACATTCGGTTTATTAGACTCATTTGATCTGAGCCTATGCCAGCTCCCAAATTGCAATCTTGGTCGTGGAATATTTGGCCAGATTTACCAATATACGACAAGTGTCGTGATTGATATAGCTTTCTGGGCATCAGTCACAGGGGAGATTTTAGGCTGGTTAGAAGCAGACCGTGCGGTTGCTATCCTTATGAAGACTGGTAAGATTGAAGACGAGACACCAAGCACAGAACAAATCAAGAAAATCCAAGTTTTCTGTAATCTCTACCGAAAGGGCAGAATCGATGTCATCAAACACGAAGATGTCCTCATCCACATCATGAAAATAAGCCGCACCAAGGATGCTAGAAATATTTTTTTAGAAATCATGCAAAGGACAAACAACATGTTTGTTCTCAAAGCATGCCTGGACTATTTCAAAGATGTTCCAGATCGGCGATTTAGCAAGGTTTGTAAAACTATCAAGCATTACGAAAAAAGGAGAATAATTGAAGAGTTTGAGTTTCGCCGAGTCAAGAAGCAACCCTGGCGCGGTCGGCCCCAAAAACCTGCAGCCCCACAACCGAAACATCAGTCACCAAGGGTCTTGGGTCTGAACCTTAAACTCCCTGCCTTCTTATCACGTAAGAAATCGCAACGTCCCTAGGCTTCAACGCTCACGGTCAGGTTCGTGGTCAGGCTTCGACTGTGATGTTCCCTGCCCTTCAGATTGATAGGTATACAAGACATTCACCGAACGCACCATGCGTGTTCGGTTGGGATCAATAGGTTGCTGTTCAAGAGGGGCCTTTTCAGGGCGGAACATAGGTGGCTCTGGAGCCTGTTCCCGCCCCCTACTTCGTTCCCGGTCGTCTCGCAGTTGTTGCCATTGCTCAATCAGCAGACGCTGATCGGCTTGGTCTTGAGGCGCTTGTGATCGTTCATTCACATCTTTTTCGGCAGGCTTGCCCTGCCCTTTCTCTACGCTCTGCGCAGCAGCAGGGTGACTTGTGTCCCTTCCCTGCTCTCGCTGCACTTCCAGCCACGCCCGCGCTTTCCGCACGGTGCGATCGACATAGTCATTTACGTGTCCTGCTTTCCGCGTCTCTAAATCATGACTGCCATACCGCAAGGCCCAGGCAACGGTGTTATCACTATGACCTCTGCGCATCGCGGCCTGGCACATGTGGAAATCAACCCGGCTGTCATCGTCGCCGAGACTGGCTCGGAATTTATCCCAGTTCCGTTCATACCAGTCTCGTAGCGAGATTGCTTTCTCAGAGGGTGTATTCTCAGGCACTACAATCGCCTCAGCGCTACTTAGGCTGGTTTGAGCGAGCTTGGTAGCCTCCACCTGCAACCGGGCCTCCTGAAGCAACTGAGCGCCTTGTGCAGCCGTTTTGCCGTTATATTTTTCCAGCAACACAAACGGCTGGCGGCCATCCTTACGAACGTGTTCTCCTTTCTGGTTGGTAAAGCCCGCTAGACGGCCATAGTGCATCCAGTCAGCACTGGCCGGATCGGCACCATAGTCTCGGTAGCGGGCGGCCAGCAGTTTGGCAGTTTGGGTCGCGGTTGCCGAATCAAGTGAGCGATCGCTTACTCTAATCCAGGCTTGGCGATTACCATCACTGGTCTGGGTAACGACAGCGGGTTTCAGGCCATCTCGTTCAAGCTGGGCCTCCCACTTGAAGCCTTCCAAATCATCAATCAATATCAGCCCGTGATTGTTGCCCGCTCTCGGGTCAGGGCGGACATAGATATCCGCACCCTTTCGGTTTTGGCTTTTGAGCCAAGCCAATTTTTTACGCTGGCCGGTCTCAGGGGCGCGCTCTGAAAGTTGCTCTGCCGTCCAGAACCGTCGCAGCATTTTGCGATCACCGTCTTTGTTAGGAGGCAGCAGCACGCCAATGTCGTAGCGGTCTGCGCCCATCCCCTTGAGCTGACGGGAGACAGCAATATAGGTACGATCAACGGGTTCCTTGGTCATAACACTGGCAGCGGCAGCGGGCGGGTCAATACGCTGTATTCGCTGTTTTTTCTGAACTTCTGCAAGTTCTTTTTGCAGGACATCAAGCTCCTGCTGCCACTGCTGAATGTTGTCATTATCAGCTTGAACCGCACGGTTCACGTCGCCCAGCGTTGTTTGCACACCATTGCGCTCCAGGGTTGTTGCTGTGCGTCCCAAATGAATTCCTGGTTTGATATCAAGGCCTTGATCCTGATAGCTACGATGGTCAACACGCACATCACTGCCGCAGCGAGCCAGTGACTGATTGAGAATAGTGGCCCACTGCTCGCGGATTTTGTGAACCTCCTCCGGGCCAGTCTTGACACTATCCAGCACACGGGTCTTCTTACCCAGCCCTTCTGCCGTCACCTCTCTGGTGGTGAACAGTAGGTGAGCGTGATAGTTACGCTGATCGCCATGCTTGTCGGGATAGTGCCATGCAACATCAACCGCAACGCCATATTGCTCCGTCATCCATTTTGCGAGTGAATGACCACTCATATAACGCTCTTCAGCAGAGAGCTGATGGGGAAAGCAAACGATCGCTTCTCTGGCGACACGGGCATTACTTTTGCGCTCGGCCTGTTCCGCAGCGTTCCATAACTGCGTGCGATCCTGAATCCACTGACCAGCTTCTGGGGTGAAGAACTCGGTTCGCTCGATACCCGTCCGGCGCTGGTAATCATGCGTTAACCCAGTGCGGTCATCATGGATGCGCTCCCCGGCGCGGTACGCAGCAGCGGCAGTCGCACTACCTCCAGTGCTGCGACCAATAGGACGTACGGAACAACGGTAGTACCCAGACGCTGCTGTCATAAGGCTCTCCGCCATTTGAGGAGCGCAGTGCAAACTTGTTTGCGTAACTGCGCTGTTAGGCAATTTAGCTCACGTTGTTTCGCCGCATCACCTAACAGGATTGTAGCCGACACAGATTGCCTTTTTCCTACACAATACCTACAACTTTTCATATACTTGAGAAGAGAAACACGCTGGAGAGTTGCATCATGGCCTCACGTGTTGAAACGCTGGAACAGAAGATTGAGCGCTTGCAGGCACAGCTACAGCAGGCCAAAGCTATTGAGCGAGAAAAAGAGCGCAAGCAGCGCACTCGGCAGAGCATTATCGGTTTTACAACGATTCAGACTTGTTTGGAAAATGGCACTGAGGTGCATCTGAAAACACCTAACGATCTGGAGGCGTTTCTCCGACAGCATGTGAAGGGCAGCAATAATCGCAAGACATGGGGATTTGAAGCGCCCTCCTCTGGCAAGGCTGACACTGATCGACAACAGCAGTCCAAAACAAAAACGAAAAAGCCTGACACCACGCAGGCAAAGAAAACATCACTGTCAGAAGGGCCGGGCCAGGAAGAATTGACGGGAGAATTTAATCTGTGAGGCTTTGACAGGATGTGATTCGTACGAATCACACAAGCTCACTCTGCAAATTTTAAGCGTCTCTCACTATCAATCAGGATTTTCGTAAAATCAAGCCGTTTCTTTCTCAGTCTCTGGCAACCACTTCTCACCGTTTTTGCGATCGCACATACAGCCAAAGGCGAGCCCAGCCTTCCCCCATACTTGAGCCAGACATTCAGGGCAGGTGTAGCTGATCTTGTCCTTGGGACGTTTAATTATGCGGATGCCCTCAGAAATCCACGGCAGCTTGTAGCCTTCTGGCATCGCCTGCACGGCTTGGTCAAATGGCTCACCAAGAATGATGATGTGCTTCAGCCATTTGCCGGTTTCGCGTCCTCCAAATTCACCGGTTTCGGTAAGTTGCAAACCGATCGCCTTCAGCTTTTCAGCCAGCTCGCGATTGCAGTATCCAGCTGATGGTGAGGGGGTGCCGAAATCATACTGCCACTGAAACCCCATCCCTCGCACCAACAAAGCCATTACTTCCGTAAAGGGTTTGCCTAGGAAGGATGGATTCAAACCGATTTCATGGAGCAGCTTATTATTCTGGCGTTTCCAGTAGTTGGGCCGAAAATAAACACCGGATGCGGCACGGCGGGAGAAATTCAGGTGACATTGCTTCAGCTCATTATCGAACAGCTTCTCATTAAAATAGTCATAGGTCAGCTGATAGCTGCTGAACTGTTCAAGGGTGGGGCTTAAGCCAGAGGAAGATTCACCAGACATTGCTAGGTCTCATACAGATTGGCCTAGCTAGACAAATCAGAAGAACGATCGCAAGAAAATACCGCATAGTTCATCCAAGCTAACCATGAAACTGAAAGGTCTCAGGTTGCCATAGAACAGCAGGTAAGGTTCTTTTCTTCCTCAGATAGCTGTATCGCATCAGACGGACTTAAAAACGCCGGGAAAGGAACTTGTGCAGGCCAACTGACAAGTCATTTATTGCCAATCCTACTCATGAGCGCGATAGCGCCTTTTTCGCGACGACGACCGGAGGGAGTAATGCGCTTGTGAAACGTGTTATCCACAATTGCTTGCTTGTCTAATAAAGGTGTTTTTAAATTAAAGGTGTATATAAAGGTAGGGTGTACCGTTTCAGCGTGTGAGAGTGTACCGTTTCAGCGTGGATAACTTTCGGGCACTATACCGTTTCAGCGTAAGAGTGTACTGTTTCAGCGTGGATAACTGATTGTTATCCAATGATATTTACTTCTAAAGCCCTTGCAGGGAGTCTATTTTACGAGGGGGTGTACCGTTTCAGCGTGGATAAGTCGCACAAATCTGCTGTTTATCCACAAGCGTCGTGGAGCCAGAAACGCCCCTACTTGAACGGCTCGTAAACAAGATTGGTTCAATTGCCCTAAACACTCTCGATAAAGGTCATCGTCATGCAGGCTACAGTCACTATCGAAATTCCCCGAGAACAAAGTGATGCGCTGCTACTCATTGCTCAGCGCATCACTTTTGATGACTGTTTACGACGAACGGACGGTTACGATACGCACCCAGAAACCGGTAATCCTGAGCAAGCTTATGCCTTCATCAATGCGATAGGTGTCTTACGAGAAGCGTTAGAAGATTTGAGCTAAGCCAATATCGTTAACGCTGCCGCTCGAAAACTCTTATGCACAGAGCTTACAGCTACTCTGCCTCGATAGCTTTAGAGACTCAGTCTTACTGGCTTTGTTGTTTTACTTTTTTGCGGACGAAGCCCAAGAAAGCCCGACTAGGGGATTTGGGCCGCCCTTTTTTCGCCGCATACTCATGGAACTCCTGCTCGATGCTGCGTAGGTCGAGCTTGAGACCCGATTCATCCAGTAACGCCTGGGCATTGGCCCAAGTCTTTGAGCCGATCTTCATTGGTTTGATTGCAACGGCCGTGGTTGGCACCGGCTTTGCCTCCAAAACCGGTGGTTTCTTAGCTGCGCTCGGGTATGGCTTAGTCTTGGAAGCAATGGCCGTGGGGCTGGGTTTGACTTCCAGACCGCCCTCAATGGTCTCAAGCCTAAGCCCCGGATAGACAATCTCGATTTTACGAATGGCATCGATCGCCTTGCGGCGGAAGTTCTGAATGTCGTTGTATTCCGCCCCCATTTGGCCGTGGATGGCTCGCCAGGTAATACGGCGGGATTTACCATTGTTCGAGGCTCTGAAGGCCTGGTGGGTAATCCAAGCGTATAAATCCAGTGCTAGAGGCGACTTCTTGAGCGCTTGCAGCGCATCCATGTTGACTGGTACCGGGTGCGCCGTGATCGCCTTGTAGAACTCCTCGCCTAGCTCAATCCAGCTCTCCCACAGTGTCGGCTGCTCCACCAGATCGTGCTGCCACCACACCATCCCTTTGGGGGCAATTTGCATATCGAGCCAGCTTTGCTGTCGCTCGTCACGATACTCAAAGCTGATTTTGGCGCGAAACAACCGCTCCATTTGCTCACGCAAGCGTCTGGCATCGCTGCGTTTCCCGCCTCTGGTCGGGTCGAGCCCCAGCTTGCGCATGAATTCGGCCAAGTGACTC
The DNA here is from genome assembly GCA_039027715.1 of Cyanobacteria bacterium P01_C01_bin.120. Classification (GTDB taxonomy): domain Bacteria; phylum Cyanobacteriota; class Cyanobacteriia; order Phormidesmidales; family Phormidesmidaceae; genus Halomicronema. The sequence continues at coordinate 10,738 of JBCCJU010000073.1, read as the reverse complement.
CCCAGTTCCAAGGAACGATTCCCTGTCCGGAGGGCTTCTGTGGTGAGCCAGAAAATCAGCAGACGCGGAATCGTGCCATAGGGATAGCCGTAGGATTGTTTTTTCCAGGTATCCCACCCTGGCTGGATGGTGAGGGCATAATTGCCATTGACCCGGCTCCATGCTGGAACCTCACCAGGATTCTTATGGGGCAGCGTTGCCTGCACCATCTCCCTACTGACAAAGGCCTTCTCCGGCTCGTATCCAATTTCTTGAACTTGCACTGCAAGATTTAGTAGTCTATTTTGGGTATGTGACGGGGGCTTCACATAGATCTCCTGTCATAAAACGAATCAGTTTTGCAAAGCCCTGCTCCCGGCCAAAGTTGCAGGGTTTTGTTGTTTTATCACCAAATCCTAAACGATACAAACGCACTTGATACCAATCGCTTCTATTGAATTAACGGCATTGATATCAATCACTCAAAGATTTAAGTTTTCATAGTTTTGCGTACGCAAAATTTCAACTACCCGACTTTTTACGCTTTCGCTTTTTCAGCCAGTCAGCCAGCAGCTCTTCCATCAGGTCACTGACTGGGCGCGGTGTCCGCTTGAGTTTTTCACGGCGTTCTTCGGCCAGTTCATCCTGGACTTCAAGCAACAATTCCAGCGGAATGTAGGCCGAGATTTGGGTATAGTCTGGATCGCTGCGGCGGCCTCGGGGACGGCCAGGGCCGCGCTTTTTGGCTTTTTGGGGTTTTGACTCCACAGCAACCTTGGACTTCTCTGGCGGCTTTTTCTTCTGTTGCAGCGGTTCAACTGGTGGGGTTACTGTCCCCTCTTCCACAGGCTCAGAGTCAAGGTTTGTTGGTTCTGTCTGCTCCTGGACTTCCTCTTCCTGGCGCTTGTCTCGCAACTCACGCAAGGCTGCGAATCGATTGTCTTTAGCCATTACCCTGCAATCTCCTTACCCAATGCCTCATATCCAGCCCACGCCACTTGTGCCCGTGGGTCGGCATAGTCTTTGACTATTACACCCTCCAGCGGTGCCCGTTCAAAGGCCACCAAACGGCGGATTTCCGATTCAAATGTTGGGATGCCTTCTGCCCGAAGCATATCCTTGGCTTCCCGCCCCGACTGACTGGGCGGTGGTGGGACGATCGTTAGCAGCACTTTGAAGTCAGCCTTCATCGCCTGCAAAGTATCTACCGTACGTAGCAGTGCATCGAGGTCGAGGGCTTTTGGCGTTGTTGGCAGAATTAACAAGTCACACGAATCAGCGAGCTCTTCCAAATCTTCTTTGGTTGGCCGTGCCTGAGTATCGATGACAATATGCTCAAAAGCCCGGATATATTTGGCCATCTGCACATCTGTCACAACCTTGAACGGCAGCTTATCACGAGCAGCCCAAGTCATTGCTGAGCGATTCTGGTCACCATCAACCAGCAATGCTGGCTTTAGATTGTTCATATAGGCCGCAAGATGGATAGCAGTTGTCGTCTTCCCGACCCCACCCTTAAAGCTGGCCACGGTAATAATCATGCTTTATTGCCCTTTTCAAGTTTTTGCGTATGCAAAATTCCAAACATTCGTTCGCGCATCAACTCATTATGCTGAATTTCCGAAACTTTGAAAGTCTGAGTTTTCAAAAAATCATATTTTCATAAATTTAAGTTTTCAAGTTTTTGCATACGCATTATTATTGCCGCATGGCTGAATCTGCCTCACTCCCTCAACAAGCAATGCTGTGGCGGCGCTCTGACGGTCGCTACTATACCTGTTCTTTCCAGCAAAATTTATTCGGAGAGTGGGTTATCATTCGCCGCTGGGGAACGATTCATAGCAGGCGTGGTCGCACGATGGCAACGCTCTGCCAGAGCTATGAAGATGGTTTAGAAGAATTGGCAGCTATTGCCAAGCGCCGGAAGCAACGCGGTTATCAAGCCATAGAAGAGGGCAGGGGGCAAGATTATTCCTAGCTCATCCAAGTCGATAAAATGAATAGTCGAGTTTTTGGAATTTTGCGTATTCAAAACCTTGATTTTTCAAAGTGCCTTATTCCTCTTCACCTGTTGTGCTTTCCAGCTCTGCAATCGCGGTTTCCAATTCCATTTCCAGCTGTTCAGCTGTGGGTAGCTTCCCTCTCACCTGTTCAGGAAGCTGTGATAGCTGATATGTGGAAACACCGATCGGCTGGGATGTGCCCTGCAAGGCATATTCAACAGTGGTCTTGTCCTTGCTTTTACAGAGAATGATGCCGATCGTCGGCGCGTCCAGTTCAGAACACATGAGGTTATCAACTGCTGCTACGTAAAAACTCATCTGTCCAGAGTGCTGCGGCTCAAACTCAGTCATTTTCAGATCTATCACCACATAGCAGTGCAGATGGACATGATAGAACAACAGATCGAGTCGATATTCCTTTCCACTGACTTCCAGCGGGTATTGGCTCCCAAGAAACGAAAACCCCATGCCTAACTCCAGCAAGAAGTCTCTGATGTGATTAACAAGACCGCGTTCCAAATCACGTTCCTGTGCGTCATTGGCCAGAGTCAGAAAGTCAAAGTTATAGGGGTCTTTTAACAAATCGCGCGTAAGGTCTGATCGTTCTGGGGGCAGGGTACGTGCAAAGTTGGTAACCGCTCCACCCTGGCGAGCATAAAGGCCACTTTCAATCTGCATCACTAGGATGTTCCGACTCCAGCCATTCTCGACTGTCTTTTGGGCGTACCAAAGTCGTTCTTCGGTATCCTTTAGCTTCTCTAAGAGAGCGATATTGTGCCGCCATGGTAATTGTCCAACGCAGCGTTGGACAATTTGCTCATCAGGCCATGATTGGGCAAAAGCCCTCATATACATAAGGTTCGAGCGAGAAAAGCCTTTTATATCCGGGAACTCTCGCTTCAAGTCCTTAGCAAGGCGTTCGATAACTTTGCTTCCCCAGTTCTCCTGCTCCTGACGATGTAAAATCTCACTACCAATTTGCCAGTAGAGCAGGATCAGCTCTTGATTGACGGCTAAAGCCGCCCTAACCTGAGCCGTACGGATGCGTTGCTTCAAGCCATCAAGCAACGCAAAGTAATTTTCTTCTTCAGGGAACAGGGTAGGGGACTTGGACATGGGAGAGACTGTACTAGAGCCAAGCGTTAAAAACCAGCTTCATAGTACATCAGCACGCCTCAAAGATACTCAAAATTTTGCGTACGCAAAATTTTGATAGATTAGTTATGTCGCCACGACCGTTAGTCAACTTTGCTCGGGAAAGGCAACCTAAGTCCCCCAGTCGCGTGATTACATCAAACCCCAGAATGCAAGTGTTGGCATTCTGGGGCTATCCATACAGATCCTTGTGACTCAATCACAAAGCACCCTAAAGCGTGCGGAGATATTCCAGCAAATCGCCAGAGATTTCAACCACCTCTTCATGGTTACCCACGTCGATGCCTTGTCGAGCCGAGACTCCAAGCTTATTGCCTTGAATAAATAGTCGGTTTTGCTCATCTCTGTAGATAGCCGGGCAAGTGCCGCTACCACAGGGCTTAATTAGGACTTCCAATTGTTCAGACACGATCGACTCCTTCACCTTGAAATAAGGTGCGAAACAACGATAACCGGACAGGGGAAACTCTCCTTACTGTATGGAAAGCCTTTGTTGTTTGTCAAATTAGTCATTACCTATTTGACAACATCGTCAGAATCCATCCTTTCCTCTCCAGCGGCCCGATAGAGTAGCAGCACAAATACAAGGTCATTTGGCTTTGTCGGCTACTGGAAAGGGGAAATCCGGGTGCTGATTGGCTATGAGTGGGTTTCTGACACCGATGATGAGGCGGTGCAGGATAATCAGCATCGAGCACTGCTCAATGCAGGGGTTGATGCATCTGATATCTATCGAGATGTTGAGACAGATCAAGCGGAACGACCGGCTCTACAAACCTGTCTTGACACCTTGCAGGCTGGAGACACGTTACTGACTTGGCGGCTGGATCGCTTGGTAGACAATCGATCTCAGCTCTTGGAGCTTTTGCAAAGTCTTCAGCAACGCAGCATTGGCCTGAAAGTGCTGACAGGACAAGGAGCCGTCCTGGATACAAACCGGCTTAACTTGGGACTGGCGATCGCCATCATCGCTGCCTTAACAGAATTAGAAACACAAGTCTTACGTAAGCGCACCCTAAAAGCTCAGACTGAGGCACGCATCCGAGGGCAAACAATTGGGCCACCTCGCAAAATGACCGCTGAGATGATCCGCCAGGCCATGCTTTATATGACAGAGTCCAATACTAGTGCCACGGATATTGCTGCCACGTTAGGCATTACTCGTGCCACGCTGTACAACTACCTCAATGGGGATGGCTCGCCTAAGCCAGCAGCGCTTAAGGTTTTACAGGCGCAGGAGGAAGCGTAGATACTGACGTGTCAGATGCTGCTGCCATCAGTTCCTCCTCGACAAATTTGCGAAAAGCGGCTGAATAACCGAGACGCGCGGCTTGCCAGTGAGCCTGAATGGTTGGCAAGGAGAGGAATTCTTGAGCATCTCGCTTAAATCCTTCCAGATAGGTTTTGTCCAGTGTTCTATTGCTGAAGTTCAGATAATGAATGAACGCATGGTTGATGAAAAAGGAGGAAATGATCTGTAATTCCCACTGCTCTGGGTCGAGATTATTGGCTTTTGCGAATTTCTGAAGGATATCGGGTTGGTGCAGCAGTCCTAGAAACAAATCCCGGTGGCCGTTCACAATCGATTGATGATTCAGGCTGTAGTTGCTGGAGACTTGCAGTTTAATAGTCCGGCGCGTTGCTAACCACAGCAGAATATTGGCCACGGTAATGACGCAGGTGAACAGCACCATAAGGAGGCTAGACAGATCATTAATGCTCAAGTCCGCAGTCATGCGGTGGATGCTACGCAACCAGCAGTCGGAATCAAGATCTTTCTGAATGTCAGCCTTATTGTATTTGAGTACAAATTAGAATATTTGAATTTTTGCGTACGCAAAAACCAAAGATACAATCCAACCAAAATGCAACTATCTCAGTTTTTCGAACAGCTAGAACTTTACTAATCCTTGAACCTATGGGCTAAGCACTGAAACCTACGCAGGCACTATCGTAGGAGGCTTTATGCCTTGCTTAGTCCAGAACAGTTGCAAGCCGGACTTGCACAATTCACGGGTACAGAAACGTGGTATCGCTATCGCTTTGGTCAGGCGATTCTCGCTTATTACACCGATGGCATCAAATACCTAGTCGAGAATGCTGATTGCTACTGGTTGCTGACAGAAATCATTTCTGTGCAGGATCAGCCAGCCATCTGTGCCGAGCCTTTTCAGGTTTGGCATTTGACAGTTACTAACGAACAGGCTGCAACGCTAGCTTGCGAGGATGGCAATGATAATATCGTCTTCAGCAAGGATATTCCATACACAGACTTCCCCTTGGAAGAAATCACAGTGTGGGTGGAATACGGGGAGATCGAAGGGGTTATAAAGCCCATCTTGCTGCTGCCTAGCGAACATTGACACAGTTAGTGAGCAAGCGAGTTGCCTACGCTTGCGCTTAAAAACTCTGGGAGGTGGCTTTTCACCTCCCAAATTCTTTGTGGATTAGTCATATCTCATGGACTGGCCACAGCTCTAAGCGATCACCGCTCATCATCACAAGGGGATCTCCTGCCGGAGTTCTGCAAAAGGCGCTAACGCGCTTAGTAGGGGTATCAAAAAAGGGGTATCTAGGCGGCAGTTTTGAGACTGGCCTGAGACGCTTGAAAACAAAGGGATTGACGACAGAGTAGGGGAGAGCAATTTTAGGTATCAAAAAACGGTCGTTTTTTGATACCCTCTTGCCATGAGCAAAAATGAGAAGCAGACCCGCGTTGCGATCTATCTGCGCGTCTCTACAACCGACAAGGGCCAAGAAACCGATAACCAGTTGCTGCAGCTTAACGAGCTGTGCGATCGCATGGACTGGATTATCACCGACACCTACGTCGATCAGGAGTCTGGCCGGAAGGGTAAGCGGGAGAGGGGAGAGTTTAGCCGCCTTTTCGAGGATGCAGCGCGGCGCAAATTTGACCTGGTGTTGTTTTGGTCATTAGACCGTTTTAGCCGTGAGGGAATTCGGAAAACCATCAATTATCTACAGCAACTTGACGGCTATGGTGTTCGCTTCAAAAGCTTGACTGAGCCGCTACTAGACACCGAGAACGAACTGGTTGCCCATATTGTGATTGGCGTGCTCTCATACCTAGCGCAGCAGGAGGCCGTGAAGATTTCGGATAGAACAAAAGCAGGTCTTCAACGAGTCAAAGCACAGGGTAAAACCTTGGGCCGACCAAGCAAATTTGAGCAATGGCATTTAAAGTTAATAGAAATGCAGGCGGTCGGATATTCAAAAGGTCAAATGAGTAGGGAAACCGGACTATCCTATAATACGGTAAAAAAGTATCTACAGTAGTTGATGTATATAGCTTCTACTATCTAGAATATTTTTTAAGGCAAGCTAAGACGGTCTCTCGATCAGAAATAATGGTCAACGTTTCTATCAATCTTTGGTAGTATATTATGGAGTTTATCAACCTTTTTAAAATTGCTGCAAACTTAAATTCCATGCTAATTTGAGTGGTCTCAATAATCCAAACCACCATCCAAATAAATTCCTAGATTCTCAATATCGCCACCAGCGAGACATCTTGATGTAATTGCTTCTACCATTCGATTTTCAATAGCCCTACTTTGTTCAAGCTTAGACCCACTAAGGAATTCATCTTCAGCAGTACGAAAACTTTTTTCCTCATTTGGACTTTGTGCTATTTTCTGCGCCTTAGCAAGCGTACGCACATCTTCCAGCAATTGTCCATCAACCTGAATATCAACGCCAGCCTGTTGCACACTTTGTTCTATGTCAGAGCGAAGCACATTATTTTGGTAATCAGTAGATCGTGTTATTTCGTTTAAATCTATTTTTCCAAGGGCGCACGCATCAAGAAGCGCATCTAAATTAGAATTTCCAGTGCTTAAATAATCTGAGTTTGACATTCATTGAGAATGTCAAATCAATTTAGATAAGTCAACAATTGATTACAGCGATCCTTTTTCGTAAGAAAATGATATTCATTGATCGAATTCTTCAAGCTCGTCAAGGAAAATACTATATTCTAAGTAATTTCTATTAAACTGCTCAGTCCATAGGTTGATAGGATTCCAAATAATAGCCATTAGAAGAAAGGCATTGCTTTGTAAGATCATTCAAGTTTTCTAGAATTTCCTCAGAATATTCTTTTGAGTAAGTGCTGTCATAGCTGGTGACTTGATCTACATACCTTAGAGTTTGCTCATCAATCTGAGCAAACATGACATCCTTGGCAAAATTAGACATATAGAACCCGTTCTCATCGGGCTCACTATCTAAGGAGAAGACCGATATTGGCTGAAATTCACCGGGCTCATAGCTCATACAATAACGGTCACCCTGTTTAGCAAGGATGTAGTAGCCTGCTCCTTCCTCCTGATATAGACCGGGGCGTAAGGGCATAGTCCCAGTGCCTTGCCAAGGCCCATCTGAGAGAGAATCACTCTCTCGAATTGGCGGTTCTATCTGTGTGGGTGGGGCTATCGGCGAAGCCAACGTATTATCTACTGGCTGCTCATACGCTAACTGGGGCTGAGGATTCATAGCATTTAGAAAGCCGATCCAGATGATTGCAACTATCGTTATAGGACTAAAATAGAATGTCCAAGGATTCGGAAAAATCTTCCAAATTCCAGCAAATAAAAACATGAATGGAATTTGGGCGAGCTTGAATTTCTCTGCATTCGCCTGTTCAAAATTTATCAATCCTAACAAGGCAAGAACCTGGCTAATGCACCACTTAAACGGATTTCCATCTGGATCAAAGATTGCATTTATTACCTGGTTTTTCTGACGAGAGCTAATCAGACCCAAGCTTTGCAAGAAAATTCCTACAAGAGTAACAACAGCACCAGTCGTTATCTTGAACAGAAGAGTAAAGGGCATAAGGAATAGACCAATTCCTGGTAGATCTTCTGCCCATTTAATAGTTGCCAATGATATGAACGGGACAATGAGGAACAGTCCCAGTACAATCGTGGTGGCAGTATATCCAACCCAACCAACTGTAGATAGCACCCAATACGTGGGTACCCCCCAAGGCTTACGTTTCAATGCTTGATGCAGGAGTTCCATAGGAAGTTTGGAGAACAACAGTGATACAAGGCATACCAAGTCTCTAAGTCGTTTACGACAAGCGACGTGCCTTATATTCAGTTCAACGGCACTGTTGAGAGAGAATTATGCAAACACCTGTTAGGACATATAAGATTCGTCTCAGATCAGCCCTAAGACAATAGTCAGAACCCCGAGAACAGCATGGCTAACAGTGACCCCAGCTAGGTTCCTGAGCTTGTCATAGTGAATGTTCCACAGAACACCCACTATGAAGGTGGACAGAAGTATATAAGGATCGGCATAGATGATATGGACAAAACTGTAGAGAATGGCTCCCACGATGATTCGAGCCCATTTACCGATCTGCAAGACATCCAAGACGTGAAACAAATATCCACGATAGACAAACTCCTGAAACGGGCATGAAATCAGCGCATAGAAGAGATAAAAAAAGATCGTTAGCTCAGAATTGTCATACCTAGGCTCATTGAGCGCTGCAATCGCGACAGTCAGGATCGCTAGGGCAAAGGTGATCGGAACTAAATCAATAATTGATTTGATAGCGTTCTTTAGCTCTATACCTAAATCCACATTTCGCGTCTTCTTTGACGGCCTTAAGAAGAACAAGACTGGCGTAACAGCCATCAATAAGATGAAGCGCAGCTCAAAGGGAATGAAACGTAAGGCGATTGCCGCAGGTATCAGTACATAGAATATGCCTATGAGAAAGAGAGCTTTAGAATGTCTGATCTGGAATTCCACAGACAATTTTTCCATCTAAACAACGCCAAATTCAGGCCTAGAGAAAACCACACAGACACTCTATCTTGTGGAGTATTTCGCAAAGATATCCCGATAAAGCACGTAGATAATTATCAGAAACATCACCGGCCACATCACCCAAGTTGCAGGATCACTTTGTAACCCAAAAGTGATATCCACCATATTTGAGTTAAAAACACCGATAATAATGAACCCTAATACCGTCAACAAAGAAAGTACACCAGCAAAGAAGCTGGATTCAAATCGCCAAGAGCGATAGATACTGATGCATAGTAAAGTGAGAATTGCTGGATAAGCAAGGACATCAAGACCACTAACTGGTATATTTTCGCCAAAAATCATATCTTTAATAACACGATTTTGATAAATCCTTAAAGGAAGCCAAAGTAGAATTATGAGCTGTGTTGCAACAATATATCGCAAAAATTTCATGCTGTTATAAACATATTTCGAATTAATTTCTGCCCAGAAAACTCCCGACATCAACACAATGATAATGATGCTCATAAAGGCCAGAGCATAAAAGATTCGGCTAGTAGAAAATCCTCCTGTTCCATGCCAAGTTTTATAAGACAGACCGCGGAACATAAACGTGTGATAGCCATTCTTTTCGGCATCACTTAACGTATTACCGTTCGATGAAAATATACGGTACCTTTCTAAGGCTATCTCTAGATCAGCCTTGCGCACTGTCAGTGTCCCGGCATTTGAGTCTATCAGCTCAGAAACATCAAGAATCTCTACTGGTATTTGGGAAATACTGCTCAATTCTGACACAGGGGGACTTACTACAGACTCAGCCCCTGTTCTAATTTCAAAAAGCATCATTCGGTTAGAGCTGAGCTCAATTCCCAGAAAAACGAGTGCAATCGCGAAAGCAATCGACATCTGTCTCCACAGCTTAGGCCTACTCCTGATCTGGCACCAGGCTTTATATAACGTGAAATATCCTCCCCATAAAAATAAGCAGGGATACAGAACAATGTGCGGATAAAGCTGGGCGTAATGAATATATTTAGGTACACTCTCTACCTGAAACCCTTGAAACTCAAAGAAGAGACTTAAGAAAAGACTCCCTGAAACCGTTAATACGGCCAAGACCATCAACATCAACCAAGGCCACGACAGCGGGGAATCGGCAATGAAATCATTCCAGTACGGCAGAGGGACAGCCGGATTGCGAACAATCGTCGGTAACCAACTGGCACCAGGAAGCTGCTCTTTGCGATCAAACTCTTTCCGCAAATGTTCACGGGCACGTCGTACAGACTCAAACAATGAATGGTTATAGGAAAAGGCATCAAGGAACTGCTGTAGAAAAGCTTTGGCCACCTCATCTGGGACTCGCTCTCGCATCACAATGCTCTGTGGAAGATTCAGCTTCGCCAGTTGAGCAGCTAAACCTAAACCATCGCAGGAGTTAAAAATTGCTAGCTGTAACCCGTTATTAATAGCAACAGACAAGTCAGCTTTTAGTTCATCTATGCTTAGCGGCTTCTGATTGGCATTAAGCTCAATTGAACCGATTGAACGATCGGGCAAGCTATTACTGTGACCAGCAAAAAATAAGATATGCCACCCTTTGACTTCACGCAAGGCAGTTTTCAAGACTTCAGCGCTTGGCTGCTCCAGAACTTTAATATAGCCACCACGCCCGCGTGTATTCTTCAACTGCTGAGAATCAAAGGAAATATCAATCTTTTGACCTTGTTCATTACTCCCTGATTCATATTCTGTATCTTGGCGCCCAAGAACAGCCAAAATGCGAACCTGTGCTTTGGGTTGTAAAT
>JBCCJU010000072.1:0-27022 GCA_039027715.1 Cyanobacteria bacterium P01_C01_bin.120 | reverse complement strand
CAAAAGTCGTCGACTTCCCAAAACACTTGTGAGACATCTAGACGAGAGACTTCGGATAAAGTGGTGTTCATAGCTGAGGGTGTATTCGTCAAATCCAGTCTCAGCTTTTTTCTTCCCCATTTCTGTTCGTCGAACTCACGTGCAAACGGGCTCTGATTGAAACCCTCAATAACCAGCTCAAGAACATCTTTCAGATTGAACACTCCCGCCATCGCAGTCCCCTCAATTTCCTGGTCAATACTCTGGCGGCCTTGGTGGCTCATACCTATCAGGAAAAGAAACCCGCCTTAGACCTGGAGTTCAAAGGCTTGCCGGCTCTACCTCTCGCTATTTTCTAAACCCGTCGAACTTACGTGGTCGTTGGGGTTTGGCACTGCCAAACCTTTACAGCTATTTTGTGCATTAGGTGGGTTATTTAACTGCCGCTTCCTTATGTCAGTTCTACCGATAAAAGGCCGGCTCCTCAACGAGGGGCCGGCCTTTTGCCTGTGTCAAGCAGAGAAGCGAGGTGGGTCAGTAAAGGGCTAAACCAAAGCTCCCAATCTGAACGAGGTTAGCAGCAAAAATCGCGTAAATTACTCTGCTGTGGCCAACTCAGTGCTGCCCCGGCGACGACGGCTAGTCAAAGTATTAAACAGCATTTGTCCGATCGCCTTGATGAGGTTACCTTCCAGCTCTTGAAACATTTCCATGTTCACGCCAAAGGCGTCATTCGCCTCTTCCACAATCTGCTCAGCCATCTCAGCATTAACGTCTGCCTCGTTGAGAGACTGGCGATAGGTTGCTTTGAACGCTTTTTCGTCATCAATTTCAGCAAATTCATAGAAAGCCGTGCCCTGTCCTTCAGAGAGGTTCATGGCCCGCTGGGCAATGCCTTTGAGAATTTGCCCCCCGGATAAGTCGCCCAGATAGCGCGTGTAGGAATGTCCAATCAATAGTTCAGGTTGAGTATTGGCGACTTCGCGAATGCGATCAACATATTTTTGACCAGCTTTAGACAGGCTGATTTGCTCCCGCCAGTTAGCGCCGTAGTAATATTGCAGATCTTCCTCCAAACTCTGCTTACGATACAGCTCAGGGAAGTGAATCTTGGAAACCACCGGATGGTCTTTGTGGCGCTCCAGCTCTTCTTCCATTGCAGTGTAAGCAAAATAGAAGTTAGCGACGAGCTTGCGGTAGGAATTTTTCTCAACTACGCCGCGCAAAAAGCATCGGACAAAGCCAACATTCTCTGCCATAGTGTGCGCTTTTTTTGTGCCTTCTCGAAGCTGAGTGGCTAAGTTACTGCTCATGCTAGACATTCCAATGTGTATTCAAAGCGAGATTTGCTGACAGATCTAAAGAAGATTTAACGTCATAACCGATACAGTAAAGGGTTTTGATGAGCGTTTTCATTACATTTTTTTACGCTCAGATATATTCGCTTTACGTTTAGACATTTTTGTTTGCACTGCTCTGTCGCTGTGGGCTGCTGCAGCCGGGGCCAGGAGCCCCGTAATGAGAATAGTCTCAATACGGTGGCAACTCCGAGCAGCAATGTTGTTTCGCAAAATTTCTTTTCTGATATCGGCTTGCTCAGATGAATTAAGTTACAATTCGCAATCAAACGGCCAGCAATTTTAAGCGATCGCAGAGGGTTGACTAAGCTATGTGGAATCGAGTCTTGAATGGCCTCAATTGGCTGCTTGTGGCTAATTTATTTTTTGTGCTGGCGAGTTTTGGCTGGTTTGCCACCGCTGTGGTGGGGCGCAGTCTAAACGTCAACTTGGGGCTGGAGACTTGGTACCAGCTGTGGACGCCGGTTTTTCAGCCAGCCCTGGGAATTTTGATGGCCGGGGCGCTCGCCATCGGCGGGTTGCGCTGGGTCTCTAATAAGGTTGGCGGAATCCGCTCTTCATAAGGAATACGTCCTTAGCCAATGGCAGCACTCGCAGCCCGCTTTGAAATTGCTGAATCCAGCTGAATCCATTAGAGGCAAGTCTGAGGAACACCGGGCTGGAATTACCGTCTGAAAATGTTTAGACAATCTGCAGGATGGAAGCGAGTACCGCTGAGACGGTAAGGTTTGCCATGACAACTGCACCAATTAGCACAACTATTTATTCGTTATTTGATCACTTGAGTTATGCCATCAAAATTTGTATTTGCTGCTGGGGTCGCTCGTCGATTGAAGCGTTTGGGAGTCGCTAGCGGCGTCCTGTTGGGTGCTGGCGCGATCGCGCTTATGCCTTTGACCAATGCTCAGGCTCTGGAAAAGGTGCGGCTGCTGACTCGCTTTGGCGGCTGGCCTGACCTAACGGTTGCCGAGCTGGACGAATTTGCGAACACCAGTCGGCCCCCGCAAAATGTTAAGAGGCTAATCAATCTGGTCGCTTTTTTTACTGATGTGGATGAAGCCAGTGCCCACGAGTACTTGACGTCGGAAACGCCGGTCAATCGCGAATATTTGCTTGAAGCTAGCTATACTCCGGTGGGAGAGCGGTTTTATCGGTTGGCAAGCAATGCCATGACCGTCACCGAGGATCCTGACCGAACATGGATCTATCTGCGCGATGCCATGCTCGCAGCCAGCGATGAGGAGGTGGCAAGCGCGATCGAGCTGATTCGGGAAATTGACGCCAATACATTAGAGATTGATACGGAAAAACTCAAAGAAACTAGCGAGCAAATCGAGCGCGACGAGGAAATCGTCAACTTTCTCAAAATGGCTTTTCCAGAAATCCAGTAGGTCACGTCGTCGTCACGCCCCTTATGCCGTTGTTGCTTATCACAAGATCCGCAGTTGTGCTTCAGGGGTCTGTCAGTCTCGAAATCGTTATGTTAAACCTCATCCAGATTCAGATCTGTAGTTTGGCGCCTAACCAAACCTCACCGCCTGCGGCATCTCTCCTTCCTGGCTGCCGCAACTAAGGTTTCATGATGGAGAGCCTTGCTGAACCGGAATTTTAGCAATCTCGAATGTCCTAATCAACCGGCGGACTGCTATGGGCGAGGCGTGACTAAGGGACTTATGGCGGTTCTGAAAAGTACCGCCATTTCTACCGTCGAGTACTGGGAGAGTCAGCCCGCTTGCACTATGCTGTGAAACAGCTATTTTCCTTGAGGGTTGGCCGATGACGATCGCCACTTTAATGACGTTTCTTTATGCCGTCTTGGCGATCGCGGGCGGCATCATTGGCTATCAAAAGGCTGGCAGCAAACCGTCGCTCATTTCTGGTGTGATTTCTGGCAGCCTGCTGCTGGTGGGGGGCCTGGCTCTCATTCAAAAACAGCTGTGGGGCGCTTGGCTGGCGATCTCCGTAACGCTGCTGTTGGTGATTGTATTTATCGTTCGCCTGATTAAAACTCGCCGATTTCTGCCCGCTGGATTGATGGTGGTGGTGGGCGTCGTTACACTGGTCACGTTTTTGCCCATCATCAGCTACACCGTCTTGCCATAGCTCCCTCGCTCAATTGCCCCAAAAGCTGCTGCTAAAAACGTCAAAACTGATCAGACATTAGTGGACTGACGCCGTTAAATCCAATTTTGGCTTCGCGATCGCCTCTGCTGAGGAAAATTCCAGACGATAATCACCTCTACGATTGAGGCTCGGCAAAATGCTAAAGCTTCGTGTGCATTTGCTTACAAAGTTTCTTCGTCAAGCCAGAATAAAGTACGGGAGAACTATTTTAGTAACGTAAAGCGGTTTAGATTATGGCTGAGGCGATCGCTCCCAACGCCCTAGTCACCTGCATGGAGCGTTTGGACGAGGCGCCGCTGCGGTCAGCAAGTTTGGCTCGGCGTTCTACATTGAGATAAAAAGACTACACTGACGATGATTCTCTACGCTGGCGAGGCAGCAGACGGCTAATGGCAGGAACTTCAATTTTTGCAATTTTGGCGCTAGTTGTAATTGGTTACACCGTCGGCTCTGTACGCATTGTTAATCAAGGGACTCAGGCACTTGTTGAACGGCTCGGGCGCTATCACCGCAAGCTCCGCCCAGGCCTTAACTTTGTCGTGCCGTTCTTAGACACCATCGTGTGGGAAGACAGCATCCGTGAACGGCTGCTCGATGTCCCGCCGCAGTCCGCCATTACTCGGGACAACGTCGCTCTCGATGTCGATGCCGTGGTGTATTGGAAGATACTAGATCTAGAGCGCACCTATTACGAAATTGAAGATATTCAGGCTGCTATTCGAGAATTGGTTGTGACAACGCTCCGCTCCGAAATTGGCAAGATGCCCTTCGAAGATACCTTTTCTTCCCGTGAAGGGCTGAACCAAGCGCTGCTGGATCAGCTGGACGAAGCGACGGAACCTTGGGGCGTCAAGGTGACCCGAGTCGAAGTGCAGAGCATTGATCCCCCCCAGTCAGTGTTGGACTCAATGCAGCAGCAGCAGGCCGCCGAACTCAAACGCCGCGCCACGGTATTAGAAGCCGAGGGCGATCAGGAAGCCTCGGTCAAGCGGGCCCAGGGGACAGTGCAGTCGATTCAGCTGCTCTCTCAAGCTTTGAAGGAGCGCTCTGATGCTCGAGAAATCCTCAATTTCCTGATTGCCCAGCAGTACGTCGAGGCAAATCAAAAGCTGGGTGAAAGCGAGAATTCCAAGGTGCTCTTTATGGATCCCAAGTTCCTATCTGAGGGGCTGGTCGATCTGATGAATACGCCGGTAGGGCCGGAGCCTAGGCCGGAGGAACCACCCAAACCCTCGTCTGGGCGAACGCCGAAAAAACGATAGAGGCGTCAGTGGGTCGCGCTCGTGCAACGCCGAGTTCAGGGTCGGTTCTGCGCTTTTCGCTATTGGTTTTTCGTAGGGCTTAGAAGAGACAAGCCGAGCCACTCAATTTTTGGCATTGCTGAACCAAGGAGCGGTAGCCCAGGTTTCAGAAAATGAGCGAGCTGCTTTCTCTTTCTGATTGACCCCGCAGTGGAAGCCGCTTGCCCGCGATTTAAGTCATGGTCGAAGTCAGCGACCGCATTTCCTGAGCACGAATGAGTACAGACCGAAGCCGATGGGAAACGCAACAGCCATTGCTGGATACTGATTTCTATTCGCAAATGCCATATTCTCGCCACTTTGGCAAAGTTTTTTGCAAGAAGCCTTCGGCTAGCTGCGTGGCATAGGGAATCAAATCTTCTCGCTTAGTCAGGGGCTTATTTTGTTGCGTTAAGCCTTTGCCTAAAGACAATAAACGGTCCGTCAAAGCGCTACCTAATTCAGCGGCCTGGGCCTGAGGCTGATTAAAAGTGGTGGCTAAAAAGATCAGATCAACGTCGCTGACAGTCAGTACGTGGCCCAAGCTGCTGGCGATCGCAAATCGGTAGGGAGCGCCATTAGCCGTCGCGATCGCAATTTGGCGATTCAGCGATAGAGCCGGAGTGCGATCGTTAGGAGGCTGATAAAAGGCAATTTGTCCTGCACTTAACATAAATGACAAGGCTTGCATCATGTCTCCCAATGCCAGAGGTTTGGTCGTTGGCACCTGCATCAGTTCTCGTGCCGTTTTGGGTCCACTGCTCAACTGTTCATAAAACTGGGTGTAAACTTCTGACTTACCTTTGAGTTCACCCAGGGATGTCTTGAACTTGATTTCTTCACTTTCTGGTGGCCGGCTAATTAGCGCAAATGACAGGTCTAAGACAGCTGCTTGTCGCTGCAGTGACCACATTGGGGCCGCGCCGCGACTGAACACATCACGCCGAAAGCTCTGGTTGGTCAGCGTGTCAATCATGACTTCCTGCACAACTGGATCGGTATAGCCTTGCAAAATATCCTTAAACTGCTGAGGCATAAAGCTGCGGATAAACAAGTCGCCTAGACTAGCGGTACCCACATAAGAAAGCTTGGCTGGGATCAGTTCTTCTACAACCTGATCAAACCAGCGCGGGTACCAATTATCGTGCAGATATTCCTGCACCAGGTAAGCGCGATCGTGTTTGGCGACTTTATTCAGCATGGCTTTCATGCCTGGCAGCATCTTCACCATGCTGGCTTCAGCGTCAGTCAGCTTCTGCAGACGCTGAATTCCCGTTTCAATCGCCTTAACCGACTCTAAGCTTTCGCTGGTCTGCCACAGTCGCATCAAATGTTGAATCGGGTGTGACGAAAACCAAGCAGGCAGACTGTTGTAGCTTAAATACACCAGTGCCCCGGCTCTAGACGCCCGGTCAATTAGCTGAACGATCGCCCGACAGACATCCTGCTGCAGCCACGAATAAATACCGTGGGCCGTGATGTAGTCAAATTGGCCCCAGTCAGTCGGCCACTCTGCCGCCAAAGCGACGAAATCAGCCTCCTCAAAACGTACGTTCTTCAGCCCCGCACTGGTTGCCAGATGACGGGCGTGGGTAATGTGAACTGGGTTAAAGTCGATGCCTAAAAAGTCGTGATCGGGATTCAGCGCCGCTAACAGCGTCAAGCCATATCCTTGGCCACAGCCCAACTCTAGATATCGCCAGGCCCCCGAAGGT
This sequence comes from Cyanobacteria bacterium P01_C01_bin.120, assembly GCA_039027715.1. Taxonomy (GTDB): domain Bacteria; phylum Cyanobacteriota; class Cyanobacteriia; order Phormidesmidales; family Phormidesmidaceae; genus Halomicronema. The sequence continues at coordinate 20,566 of JBCCJU010000072.1, read as the reverse complement.
GGTGTAATCGAGCGGCTCAATGCGACGTAGGCAAGCCATTCTGGACTGATTTCGCGATAGTATCCGAAAGTGTAGCCCAAGTCGGTGTTGTAGCCAGAGGACCAGGTAGACATCGAGGCTGAATTCCATCCATGCACAGCCATTACAGTTTAGGCACGGAATTTAAAGCTGCAACCATCAGCGACAGACTTTCAAAGTTTCTACAGATTGAGCGCGATCGCCGGGGAATTTTCAACAACTGCGTAGTGTTGGCTGCTGACGGCTATCAAAATGTCAATCAACGAGAGGATTTACTGCGCTCTTCGCAACCACATTCTTCCATGAAGCTTGCTTCTATGATGGAGACTTCGTTTTCCCCCAGCCATCGCTAAAACGCTACCGCTGCTGCCTACTCGCGAACCTTCGCTACCGGATTTTCTCCAAATTTAGAGCCGCTGCCATCGCCCCAAGACCATGATGCGGCCCTCCCCGTTCTGCTAGCAAAAGGGGTGCTGTGTCGCATCAACGATCGCCTCACCGCTTGATTAGATTACGCTTCATTTCCGCCGCCGTTAATGATGACAATGGCGGCACTCAACAAGAGTCAGGATTTTTATTCTTGATAAGTCGGCAATTGTTCTCGATGGGCACTGCTAATTTTGGCAATGACTTAAATGGCTCGCCGTCTTGTCTTAACAAAACTGATGACGGCTGTCACTATAATCGATTCAGGTTACCGGTGAGACGAAACGGATGAGTTGAGTTGATAAGATAGCAACCTGCACGTTTAGTTTGACCGTAATCTGCTTTGTCGATGCTGCTCCGGTCGTCCATCGTTTATTTTGTGGCTGTATGACCTCGTCTCAATCTTCACGTCCTCAGCGATCGCCAGTCGAAGTTTGGCAGCTTGCCCAAAACTTTTTTACCAGTGAAACCAGCCTGTATATACTCAAGCGGATATTGCAAGCAATATTGACGCTGTTTTTGGCCTCTGTCTTCAGCTTTTTTATTATTCAACTATCACCCGGAGACTTTCTGGATTTATATCGGCAAAATCCACAAGTTTCCCAAGAAACCATTCAACAGCTTGAGCAGCAGTTTGGCCTCGATCGCCCTGTTTGGGAGCAATATTTTCGCTGGCTGTGGCAGGTACTTAGCAGCTTTAACTTTGGTACCAGTTTTGCCTATCAGCGTTCTGTGGCAGAAGTGCTGTGGGAACGGATTCCTAACACGCTGCTGCTGTCAGTATCATCGATTGTGCTGACCTGGGCGATCGCGATTCCTTTAGGCATCATCGGCGCAGTGAAACAAAATCAAGCGCTAGATCAGGTACTGCGCGTGATTAGCTATATGGGACAGGGGATTCCCACAATCATTACCGGATTACTGCTGCTGTTCTTTGCACAGATGACTGCACCGCTGTTTCCCATCGGCGGCATTACCAGCATCAACCATGCCGATTTGACCTGGTACGGCAAAATTCTTGATGTGGGTTGGCACTTAATACTGCCAACGCTGGCGTTAAGCATCACCAGCTACGCCGGACTTCAGCGTATTATGCGAGGGCAGCTGCTGGATGTCCTACGGCAGGACTACATTCGTACCGCTCGCGCCAAGGGACTGCCCGAAGATCGCGTCATCTACGTTCACGCCCTGCGTAACGCCATCAACCCGATGATTACTCTACTGGGATTTGAGTTTGCCAATATTTTGGCTGGCGCTTTCATTACCGAAAACTACTTCAATTGGCCAGGACTGGGAAGACTCATCCTGCAAGCGGTGCAGGCTCAGGATTTGTACTTGGTGATGGCGAGTTTGATGATGGGTGCCGTGATTTTGATTATCGGCAACCTGCTGGCAGACATTGCGCTGACTTTCGTTGACCCCCGCATCAGGCTTTCAGAAATGAGCTGAATATTGCGAGATTCAAAATTTATCAGCATCACAATTTATTCATTGCTCCTAGGCAAACACGCTACCGCCAGCAAACATTCCCTGCAGCCTTAGTCGTTTGAACAAAAACGCAGAAATGGCTGGCAGCCGTTAGCTTGGCCCCCAACCTTGGCGTGCCTTCTAGCGATTTTTCAAAATTCAATTATTGAGTAAATCACGAAGGGTTGAGATGTCTGAAGCCGTATTTTGCTCTTGTCTCGCCCCTAACCCTCAGCGCAAGGCAAGAGTGCATACTATGATGGAGTTACAAGCTTAACTTTTGTAAATTATTTTGACTTCGGCTGTCAGACCTTCCCAAGCAATTTCCCCCGCGACCGCCTGGTTTGCCCTCGATATTCTTTGGCAGGGCGATGGCACGGTGGTGCAGCAAGGACTACCCCACGACCAGCTTTCGCCCGCTTGGCAAATTTTACTGCTGGGCGATGGTTCGCCGACGCGCCACCTGCAACTGCTGACTCGTGAACGCACCGACGTAGACGTGCTGGATATGTCTGCTATTGGCCTGGAGCCTGACAACGCTCCCAAAATCGTTGAAGCGGTTCCTGGGCCCCGGCTGCGCCGTCAGGTGTGGCTGCGTACGGCCTCTGGGCAACGCTTGGCTTACGCCACCTCCTGGTGGGAAGCCAGCCACGTAGACGAATACCTACAGAATCGCTCACTGCCGATTTGGGCCAGCCTCAGTCGCATTCGCGCAGAACTATATCGCGATATTCGCGGCATCTACTATGGTCATTCACAACCGTTGGAGATTGCTTTTGGCGAACGGGGGCCGTTCTGGGGGCGGCACTATTTGTTTTGGCACAACGGTAAACCTTTGACTCTGATTTACGAAGTGTTTTCGCCCTATCTAACCCGCTATTTGGGACCCATGCGCGCTGAGGAGCGACCTCCTGCCTGATGCACGCCAGCGGCTCACGTCTGCAGTTAAGAAGATTTTTGGCAACCAAAATAGCCATCGTGCCGTGCGCTACGGCGCGCTGGCAGTACCCTATAAGCGGTCAACCCTGGCTCAATCAGCGGCCAAAATGCGGTGTGCAGTTCTGTTCCGGAAATAGTCGCTGTAGGGATTGCGGCGTTTGGCCAGGAGTCGGCTGCATGGACGAATGGTTAGCGAAAACCAAACAGTTTTCAGCAGTCGTCGCCGCTGTCAATGCGCTGGAGGGTCGGTCGAAGAAAAGCGCGATCGCCATCTGATGCACTCGGATGCTGTCATGGGCTGATAATGTGTCGTCCAGGGGCGCGCTCTGTGCAGCAATCAAAGCGGCGGATACTCCGACAAATTGACTGAGCGGCGGGGTCTTATCAGCCGTGCTGAGGGCGGCGAGCTGGCGGGCTCGGGCCAACTGTAGCCAGGGTCGCCATTGCTTAGCCCGCCCTGGATTCTGGCTAATTTGCTGAATCATGGTGAGCGCGTCCGACCAGTCGTCTCCACTTAAGCGCTGCTGGAAAATGGGCCACAGTTCATCGCTCCACTGATTCACCGTGGGTTGTATCTGTCGCCAGCGATACGTATCCGATGACATTTCGCTAGCACGAGCGATCGCGGTGGCTCGCTGCTTCAGCGCGCCCGTTTTCCAGAAGCTCTGAGCCTCATTCCAAAGGCGAATCGCTTGCCGTTCGGCCTTAATTTGTTGAGCTAATGAAGTCAACTGGGGCAAGGGTGCCGCCGTATGGCTCAGCGCCTCCAGTTGCCATAGCAATCGATAAGCAGTAGCCCAATCGGACTGCTGCAAAGCGGTTTGAGCCTCGTTATCTAGCCTTTGGGCAATGGCTTGCTGGTGCTCTTTGAGATGTTGAAGTAACCTTTGCGCTTCGCTGAAGCGAGGACTACTTGCTGGAATCTGAGCCGTTAGCACAATTGCCGTACGCCAATCCTCTGCCCTGGCGGCTGCTTGCGCGGCGTGCAAGGCTGAGTTAGACCAGCGATTCAACCACTCTTGCCCCTCGTTAAACAGCGGCTCGCTAGGCTGCCATTGGCCAATCCACGCTAGCCCTTCAGCTCGGGCCGAGGGATTCCCCGCCGCGATCGCCGTTTGTAAACAGGTCAGCCGACTGCGAGTAGAAGCCTGTTGGTCCAATGCTGAACAGTCCGGCGCCGGCGGCACCGCAGCCAAATTGTGAAATGCCCACCCTACCAGACTCCCCGTCGCGCCAGTGGCGGCCAGCGCGCCGACCAGCCACGTTGCTGTCAGCCCCTGCAGCGTCGTGGCCAGCAGTTCCCAAATGGATGCGGCTAAATCGGGCTCAGACTCTACAATGTCCCAAACATAATCGTTTTGGTGGCCAGATGAACGAACCGGAGCGATGGGCTCAGACTGTAGAAACCGCTGCCAGCCTGCCAAACCGTCATGCTGCGGCACAGCCGCGCTGCCAATATCAGACGCCAAGTCAGAATGAGGGGATACCATTAGGCAATGTGCGAGGGGCTGATATTTCTTTCCTACAAAACTGAGGATTTACCGGATAAAGCATTAAAAATGCACAATACGGAATGCCGAAAATTCCAGTCCCATTTCAACTCTGCGCTTGCAAAAGCAGGCATTTATAGCCCTCACCACTTCCATTAAGACAGGACAGCAAGCCATTTCTGCCACAGGCCACGTTCCCGAGTGGCTAAAGCTATCTTCAATTTGTGAAACAATGCTGGCCCTCCGTAAGCCGTAAGTGACTCAGGGCCTGTGCCAGCCAGTTCAAAATCGTCACTTCAAAATCCCAAATCGGTCTGCTTGTCTAAAATCCAGCGCATGGTGTGTCGCGCCGACGCCACTTCAGCTATTTTTGGCTATTCTGCATCGTCATCTCCTCATCGATTTGAGGGTTGTAGAGATTGGTGCCAAAGGGCTTGAGCCAGCGCTTTGCAAAGGCCGTTTCCAAGACGATGGCGCTGCCACCGAACAGAACCAAGCTTTCCCCGCAAGCCATAAAAATTGGCCAGAAATTGAGTTGGGCGATCGCGCTATCAACATCGACTTGAGCCAGCCCGCGCACAAGAGTGAACGCTGTGACGACACCAGTTTTGAGTTGAGGGTTTGAATCCTGACGAACAGCATAGCGATAGGTGAGTGCAAACAAACTGCCAGATAGCGCCGCGATCGCTAAACTGGCAAGCAGCGTCCAATCGGTTAGCTCGGTGAACAGATGACGGATGGCAACGGCTTCTACCGAATGGAAGAAGCGAATCGCTAGCAATAGGCCGAGGTTGAGCAAACCAGCGGCTAAGCCACCCGCGACGGCAGCTTTGGCTGACTCCCATCGTTCCGCCGGGGTAAAAGGAGAAAGATGTGGCATTTTTTAACTTACGGTGGACTGCAGAAATCTTTGCCTTATCATGATGTATGCACTGTGAATTCTTGCTTTAAGAGAGTTATGGATATTTTGACTTTAGGTTGGGTTTCCCTATTGGTCGTGTTTACCTTTTCACTGTCGATGGTTGTTTGGGGCCGCAACGGCTTTTAAGATAAGCCTCTAGTTGGATTATTTGGGTAACTGAATTGAGGTGATGGAAACAGCGTTTCAAAATCAGGCTTTCTCGATTTTGGCAATTTTAGCTGTGTTGCTAATGGTGACGGTTACTGGCGGAGTGATCTATTTAACGGCGGCGGAATGGCGCGATCGCCGTCGTCGCAAGCTGGATCAAGAAGCCATTGCACCGAAGTCTAAAAAGCCTCGCAAGAATGCCCGTAAGCAGAAAAACAAATAGTCTCTAAGCCTGCTGAGTTTGTGACCACTTCACCAAAATCAAACGCGCTTTCTCCAGCCCGCCGGCTGGCGTTTGATGCTTTAAAGGAAATCTATCGGGGCGGGTATGCCGATGTAGTACTGCATCGCCAACTCGCCAAAGTCAAACTAAACAAGCTTGACCGCAGCTTTGCCACTGAGCTTGTCTATGGCACAGTACGCCGCCAGCGGACTTTAGATGCTTTGATTGATCAGCTGGGCAAGAAGCCTGCTCAACAGCAGCCGCCAGATTTACGCGTGTTGCTGCACCTAGGGCTGTATCAACTGCGGTTCTTAAACCAGGTGCCCGAGTCGGCAGCAGTCAACACCACCGTTGAGCTGACGAAAGTGGTCAGCCAGGCTAAATTTTCGGGCGTGGTGAATGGCATTTTGCGGCAATATATTCGGGCACGAACAGGGGAACACGATCCGCTGCAGTTGCCTAGCGATCGCGTTGCGGCCATCGCCACTCAACACAGCTATCCTGATTGGTTAGTAGAGCTGTGGTTGAGCCAGTTAGGAGAGACCGAAACCATTGCTCTGTGTGAGTGGTTCAATCGGCCTCCAGCGATCGACCTGCGGGTCAATCGGCTAAAACTATCCCGTGCTGATTTACAGCAGCAATTAGCGGCACAGGGTATCGAGGCTCAGTCTCTGCCCCATTCACCCCAAGCTTTGCGCCTGCCGCCTGCCGTTGGCGCCATTCAGGCGCTGCCTGGCTATGCTGAAGGCTGGTGGACGGTGCAGGATGCCAGCGCTCAGCTGGTCGGCCATCTGGTGAATCCGCAAGCGGGGGAAGTGGCGATTGATGCTTGCGCTGCTCCCGGCGGCAAAACCACGCATCTAGCAGAACTTATGGGCGATGAGGGACTCGTCTGGGCCTGCGATCGCGCTGCTTCACGCCTGAAAAAGGTAGCTCAGAATCTGCGGCGCCTGCAGCTCAACTGCGTACAGACTTGCACGGGCGATAGCACAGCAATTACGAAGTTTGTAGGTGAGGGCGATCGCGTGCTGGTGGATGCTCCCTGCTCCGGCCTGGGGACGCTGCATCGTCATGCTGATGCTCGCTGGCGACAAACGCCCGACTCCATTACCGAACTCGCCCAGCTTCAAACTCAACTGTTGGAGCAAGCCGCCACCTGGGTCAAGCCCCGAGGGACCTTAGTCTATGCCACCTGCACCCTGCATGCCGCTGAGAATGAAGCCGTGATTCAACGGTTTCTCGAAAGTCATCCCCCTTGGCGAATTTACCCACCGCAGGCCCATGAACCCGCCGCCGCGTTTGCCACTGCAGCCGGATGGGTGCAGGTCTGGCCCCACCGAGCCCACATGGACGGATTTTTTATGGTGCGATTGAGAAGAGAATAGATGGGGGTGAGGGGCATACGGCGGGGAGGAATAGCGGAGCCTGCCCGGAGTGCTGGGGTGCTGGGGTGATCGGGTGGCAGGGTGTGAGAGTGGGCGGGGAATCCAAAAGCGAAGAGCGTAGGGCTTTGCTGGCGCGAACCAGAACCCAGAACCGCTTTTGCCGTACTCTGTAGGGCTCTGTCCTGCCCTGCCCGCAGAGTATTCCGACCCAGAACTCTACACACTGCTGATCAAGCCGCCAGTCCGATTGCGGGCATCAGGCGATTTTCTAAATAGACATATAGCCCTTCGTTCGCTGCGAAGTAGATGTGTAGGCGATCGCCCTGCTGCTCTGCCGAGACGATATCCGCTCGATAGTGGGGCGTCACCAGAAAGTTCAGCCAGTCCGCCACTTCTGAACAAGGCACCTGTAAGCAGCCCAACCGCAAGCCATCCACCTGATCGATCCGAAAAGTCACTGCCGGCATCATTGCGCTACCTCTTTTCAGTACAAAAGAACTAATTTATTCTCCATCAGTGTTCCTGTTTGCGCAAGGCGATCGCACAACCTGTTACAGTCAAATTTCATCAGTAGGAATTGCTTCGCAGCACAGTCGTTTCTTGTCTCAAACATCGCCGGCGCGTACAATTGCTGGTGCTGCTCAGGCCCATCACCATGACGTCACCGCTGCTGACTCTAACTGCTTCACCGCCCCATCAACAATTGGCTGTGACGCTGCCGCCCGCAGGTGTGGCTTTAACCGGACGCATTCGGGTACCCGGAGACAAATCGATTTCTCACCGGGCACTGATGTTGGGGGCGATCGCCCGAGGCGAAACCCGGATTCAGGGACTCTTGCTGGGAGAAGATCCGCGCCGTACTGTCAAATGTTTTCAGGCCATGGGCGTCGAGATTTCCGATTTAGACGCTGAGTGGATTACGGTGCGCGGAGTAGGGCTGGGCAATCTGCAAGAGCCTGACGACGTGCTGGATGCGGGTAACTCTGGTACCGCGTTGCGGCTAATGCTGGGACTGTTAGCCTCCCATCCCGACCGCGTGTTCACCGTTACAGGAGACGGTTCGCTGCGATCTCGCCCCATGGGCCGAGTCATTAAACCGCTGACTCAGATGGGGGCCACAATCTGGGGCCGTCAGGGCCACACGCTAGCGCCATTGACAGTGCACGGGCGGGCGTTACGGCCCATCCACTATCATTCGCCCGTGGCCTCAGCCCAAGTAAAATCCTGCGTATTGTTGGCGGGATTGTTGACCACCGGCGCGACTACGGTAACCGAGCCAATCCAATCTCGCGACCATAGTGAACGGATGCTGCAGGCTTTCGGGGCTAGTTTGACTGTCGATCCGGCCACCTGCACTGTGACTGTCAACGGCCCGGCTACTCTAGACGGTCAGACGGTGATTGTGCCCGGAGATATTAGCTCAGCAGCATTTTGGCTAGTCGGCGCTGCTATTACCCCCGGCTCTGATCTGGTGATCGAAAATGTCGGCGTTAATCCCACTCGCACCGGCATCTTAGAGGCACTGCAAGCCATGCAGGCGGACATCACCCTCGAAAATGAGCGTCTGGTAACTGGTGAGCCGGTGGCGGATTTACGGGTGCGCTATGGCCCCCTGCAGGGAGCTACCTTCAGCGGTGATTTGATTCCCCGCATGATTGATGAAATTCCCATTTTGGCCGTTGCTGCGCTGTTCGCTAAGGGGTCAACGGTGATTAAAGATGCCACTGAACTGCGAGTAAAGGAAAGCGATCGCTTGGCAGTCATGGCTGCCGAACTCAATCGGTTGGGGGCCAACATTACCGAACTGCCGGACGGCCTGGAAATTCCCGGCGGCCTATCGACCCTTCGAGGCGATCTGGTGGATAGCTTTACCGATCATCGAGTGGGCATGAGTCTGACCATTGCAGCACTGCGATCGCAAGGCACCACGACGATTCAGCGAGCCGAAGCCGCAGCCGTTTCCTATCCGGCTTTTTTCGATACATTAGAACGCGTCATTAATTGATGTCAGAAGGCTTGTGAGATTGGCACTATGACAATTTGGGATTTTGTTAGTGTCACGATTTATTCGTCACACGACTTGGCGAACTTTACCATCGTGCAGTGAAGCCGCCAAGGCGATCGCTATCGAGACAGCCTTTCAGATACTAACCTTGTCGTGAACTTTGCCAAGCCATGGGATCAATATTCCCAAGCAAAAGGTCATCACCTGCGACAAGGTGCCGGCTGAAATTGATAGCGCTCTGTTTTTCTAAGTCAATGATGCGGCAAAGGCGGTGGCTTCGATTCAAGATTTTCGCGGCGGCGTCTCCCAATCTACCCAAGCCGCCTTGCGATACATCGAATTTTTCCGAAGCGATCGCGGCTTTTCGACAGCACGCGGCAAATCACTCAGACCGTTCCGAGTAGGGCCATGGCGTTTGGTCTTTGCTATGGTCCTATGAGGTGAACAGATTGGCTTCCGCGATGCGCCGCCGCCGCAGGCCAGCTTCCGCCGGCGTGCCAGGATTGCGATATTTAACAAATTGTTCCGTCACCCAGGCCCGATCACGCCAGCGATTGGGGGAATCAATTACGCGCGTAATCGACTGAAAGTTATTTCCGCGATAAAACCCTTTTCCTAAGTTATAGGCAAAGCTGTAAAGCGCCCCTCGCTGGTTATCGTTCATTTGGCTCCAGGTGGGAATGCGCTGCATCACGTCCAGAAGCTCTTCTTCAACGTGATCAATCAAGTACCGTTCGGCCTGCTCCCGCGTAACGGTATCGCCTCGCTGCACTTGGCGGCCATCCGGGTACTTTATGGTGCCATAGCCAATGGTCGGTACTCCCCAACCGTGGATTGGGTCAGCGTAGGCATTCGCGCGAAATCCTTCAAACTCTTTAATTAGATTGAGACCTGACTGGGGAATTTTGCTGCCGCTGGTGGGAGGCTGAACAATCGGCTTAGGGGGAGCCGGTTTCGGCGAGGGCTCAGGACCGGTGGATGACACCGTCATCGCCCGAGGATAATCGCTGCGAGTAAACCATGAGCGAATGGCCGAAATATTTAAAACCTGCTCACTGGGATTGGTGGAAGAAGGATACTTTGAAAGTCGAGAAATCCAATATCCACCTTCCATCAGGTAAATCGCCTTGGGCGTTTCTTTAATCCAGGTCCCCATGTCAATGCCTCCTGTTGTCGGTCGCTAGGGTGATCTAAGTGTTTTAGCTTGAATGAGCGATCGCCGTGTTGGTCACATACAGCAAAACTGACCGGCTTTCCTCAAATATCAGCACATTCACTTCACTATTGCAGCTGATTGAACCGGCTTCGCCACAGTTATCACTTCGTTAGAGTCTTCCCCGACGGTCTCCATTACTCAACTGCGGACATGCCATACGGGCATTCACAGCGGCAGAGATATTTGGAAATTCCAGAGGTTGCGACCAGCAAAGTGGTGACCGTAATCGAAGTACTATCGCCCACTAACCAGCGTCTCGGTGCAGGGCGATCGCCTTTCAACGCCTCAATTTCCGAGTTTCGGCAGCATTCGCCTGATTTAGTTACTGGCTATTCAAAATGGACGCGGGCACCGGGTAAGCCAGCATCTCGCAAATAGTTGCTCCACTCCTGAGCAATGCCGTGATCGTTATAGGGCCCAACGGCAATGTGGGGGCCGCGAGGGGCTGTTCGAGGGCGCACGAGAGTGCTGGGAGCCCCCAAGGCGACAACTTGATTAGCAATGCCCTGCAGCTCAGTGGTGTCGCCGGGCACGACTACGTAATAGCCTGAAGGCAAACTCTCATTGATAATGGTTGGGGCATTGAGCGGCGGTGGCGCAACGGTATTAGATAAGGGGGGAACCGCTCCCGAGGGGGGCAAACTGGTAGCTGTGGTAGGTGAGCCTGCGGTGCCAAAGGGCGCGGCCTGGCCAAACTCAATTGATGAGGGCGTTGCCGCTACGGTACCAGCCGGCGACGATGGTGGCACTATGCCTGCATTGGGAGAGGTTAACGTGTAATCAGCCGGCGGCGTTACAGCAAGGGGCGTACCGGCGTAGTTAGTGGCCTGCACATTAGCTCCAATGCCAAAGTTAGCTAATTCATTGGCTCGATTCTGAGCATTTTGATAAGAACTGAATCGCCCGGCTTGGATCAATGACCGACCACCAACATAGTTCACAAAAGCTCCAGGCTCGACCTGACGTACTTGCTGCAGCAGTGAATCGCTGCTGCCATCAATCAGCACTATGTATTGCTCGCCAGAGGTAGGCGCGATGCCGTCGTTGGTGGGCAGGGGCGGCAGCGGTGTGGGCAAAGCTTGAGCGATCGCGTTGGGTTTGGCGTCAGTGGCCATCAGGGTCGCGGCAGGGCAGGGCAAGGCGATCGCGGCTGTCAAACAGCTACCGGCAATTAGCGTTAACAAGTTAGGCGATGGCAGTCGCGTTAAACTACCTGAGCGGCAGTTAGGGAATGCGACCGAGAACCAGTGGCAGAAATGTGATTTCATCAGATGTGATCAGCCTAGAGCTGAGGGCGAGACGATACTTTCACGGTTAAGCTATGAGCTGACCTCGGCCTGCCTACGAACAGTCGAGGCGGATGCTAGCCTAGGATAGTTACATTCATCGAAAAATTCCAGGCTTTTTTGAAGATGAGCAAAATTGTTGTGGGCCTCTCTGGAGGGGTCGATAGTTCTGTCGCTGCCGCAACATTGCATCATCAAGGCCATGAGGTCATTGGTTTGACCCTGTGGTTAATGAAGGGTAAGGGGCAATGTTGTTCAGAAGGCATGGTAGATGCGGCGCGGCTCTGTGAAGAGTTGAATGTGCCGCATCACATTGTGGATAGCCGCGACACCTTTCAATCAGATATTATTGATTACTTGGTTGAGGGCTATCAGGCGGGCGTTACACCACTGCCTTGTTCACAGTGCAATCGCTCAGTGAAATTTGGCCCGATGCTGGCTTACGCTCGTGACAAACTAGGCGCCGACGCGATCGCCACCGGTCACTACGCGCGCATCCGATATAACGGTGAGACCCGTCGCCATGAGCTGCTGCGAGCCGTTGATCACAATAAGGATCAGTCTTATTTTCTCTACGATTTACCTCAAGAGATGTTGGGATCGCTGCACTTCCCCTTGGGAGAACAGACCAAAGCGGAAACGCGACAAATGGCGGCTCAGTTTGGGCTACACACGGCAGCTAAACCCGAAAGCCAAGATTTATGCTTGATTGAGCATCATGGCTCGATGGGGCAGTTTTTAGAAAAATATCTGGCTCCTAAACCTGGCGACATTGTTGACACGCAAGGCCATATTCTGGGCCGCCACAGCGGTGTGCATAATTACACCATTGGTCAGCGTAAGGGATTGGGGGTTGCCGCTGCCCATCCGCTATACGTGGTGGCTTTAGATGTGGGGCGCAATCAAGTGATTGTGGGCGATCGCGCTAGCGTACATTATCCAGAATGTACCGTTCACCGCGTAAACTGGGTGTCGATAGCGCCACCCACTCAACCAATGACGGTGACGGTGCAAATTCGCTACCGTTCTCAACCGGTGCCGGCAACTATTTTGCCCCTGTCTCAAAATAATGAGTCAACGCCAAGCCGAGTCAAGGTCGTGTTCGATGAGCCGCCGTTTGGCGTTACTCCAGGACAAGCGGCGGTTTGGTATGACGGCGAACGGGTGCTTGGTGGCGGTGTCATTGAGCCGTTGCCGGTGCAGGCGCAAGTGGCGGCAGCGATCGCTCAAACCTAGGTCCCCAATTAACCAGCGCTTTTCTTTGAAAGTGGATTGCTCTGAAGGCAGGGGGCATACTGAGCACGTGTTTATTTCAGTCCATAGAGGTTGGTATTTTGACTTTATCCCCCGATGTCACCACCGCCCACGGTGGTCCTTTAATTAATCGCATTGCTACCCCTGAGCAGCATCAAATATTTTTAGAAGCGGCGGCATCCATGCCTCGCATTACGCTAGATGAGCGAGCAGTTTCTGATTTAGTCATGATCGCCATTGGCGGCTTTAGTCCCCTGCAAGGCTTTATGGGGCGGGCTGACTATGACACTGTGGTAACCGACATGCGGTTGGCCAACGGATTACCCTGGGCGATCCCCGTGACGTTATCGGTTACGGCGGCGATCGCCGAGCCCCTTAAAACTGGTACCCAAGTACGGCTGGATGACGCTGACGGTCGCTTTATTGGGGTATTAGAGCTGGCCGAAAAATATTCTTATGATAAGCAGAAAGAAGCGATCAACATTTATCGCACCGATGAGGAGAAACATCCCGGAGTCAAAGTTGTTTACGACCAAGGAGAAATTAATTTAGCCGGAGATGTTTGGCTATTGGAACGTGATTCGCATCCATTATTCCCGAAATATCAAATTGATCCCCTGGTATCTCGAGCTATGTTTGCTGAGCGAGGCTGGAAAACTGTGGTAGGGTTCCAAACTCGTAACCCCATTCACCGGGCCCACGAATATATTCAAAAATGTGCCTTAGAGATTGTTGATGGCTTATTTTTACATCCATTAGTAGGAGCTACCAAAAAGGACGATATCCCAGCTGATGTGCGGATGCGCTGCTACGAAATCATGATGGAACACTATTTTCCGCAAAATCGCGTGATTTTGGCGATTAATCCCTCTGCAATGCGGTACGCTGGCCCCAGAGAAGCAATCTTCCACGCCCTTGTGCGCAAAAATTATGGCTGCACACATTTTATTGTCGGTCGTGATCATGCCGGGGTTGGCGATTACTATGGAACCTATGATGCTCAACACATTTTTAATGAATTTGAGCCGGGTGAACTAGGCATTACTCCTTTGAAGTTTGAGCATGCTTTTTACTGCACTCGAACCAGCACGATGGCTACTACTAAAACGAGTCCCAGCTCACCAGAAGAGCGGATTCACTTGTCCGGCACCAAAGTCCGTGAGATGTTGCGCCGGGGTGAGCTACCCCCGCCCGAATTTTCGCGGCCGGAAGTGGCAACAGAACTGGCCCGAGCGATGCGGGTCGCCCAAGAAGTCTAGAAAAGGAATGACCCTGCTGTGACGCTGGGACGACGAGATTTTTTGCAGCGCTTGAGTGCCGTTCTCGCCGCGCTTGGCGTCACTGACAGTTGGTTAGCGGGTTCAGTAAAGGCTTACCAACAAGCCTTTGCTGCTTCTGGCCGCTGTTTTGCTTTGCTCATCGGTATTGATGACTATGCCGCCAACGTTTGGAAAACGCCGCCCGATTTGGAACGCGATGCCTTTTTGCGGGGGGCGCTTACCGATGTTGAGCTCCAGCGCGAGCTGCTGATTAATCGCTTTAACGTCGCCCCTCAGGACATCCTGACATTAGCTAACGCTGATGCCACGGTCAGTCAAATTTTGGAAACGGCCCAGACGCACTTAATCGATCAGGCAAAGGCAGGCGACACCTTGTTTTTGCATTTTAGCGGCCTGGGGGGCGAAGCCTATCTTTCTGGACGCGGGCAAGATAAGCCTTTACCAACGTTAATTGCTGCTGATAGTGGGCTGCCCGAAGCAGAAACTCTGGTTGTTGAAGATCTGTTTGAGGAAAGTTTGGCCCAACTTTTTGCGGGGCTGCGCGGGATCAAGGTGTTAACGGTGATTGACGCCAATACCGCGATGTATCCTCAAATTTGGCAGGGTAATTTTCGGGTACGATCGCGCCCTATGCCGTCCACTGGCGCTTGGCAAGCGCCTTTCAATCGCCGCCTCAAACGACCCAGCAAGTCATGGCAGCAGTTGACTGCGAGTTGGCCAGGTATTTTGCTGCAGCCGCAAATTACTGAAGCGATCGCTTTGGAAGGCGACTGGGCTGGCTTTAGTGCGGGCTTATTTACCTATGCACTGACCCAACAAATTTGGACTAGCCTGCCGGCGCAGCGGCAGCAGTGGTTTATTCATCGAATTGATCGCAAACTGGCAGCTTGGACGGGCACCGACCGGCCCTCACAGCTTCTGAGCAAGCAGTTGAGCAAACGACCTGGCCTGCCGCTAATGTCCGGGCAGTCGCCGAAACCAGCTGCTGATGGCGTTGTTAGCACTGTAGACAGCGTCAATCGTACCGCCACCGTTTGGCTAGGTGGACTACCCTCTCTGCTGTTGCCCTACTGTGATCTGGGACTGCGCCTGCAGCCGCTGCCAACATTGCCCGGACTGATCTCTATGCCAGAGGGCACATTGGTGATCAAGACTTTAGACGGGCTGCGGGCCAAGGCCACTGTAGATAATCCACAAAAACTGCCGGTGGGCTCTCCAGTCATTGAAATTGAGCGCCGCTTTCCCAAGGAAATTGCCCTGGTCATTGCTCTTGATCCAACTTTGGAGCGCATTGAGCGGGTTGATGCCACCAGTGCCCTTTCCAGCCTGCCATACATCACCACTACGGTTCCGGGCGAACAGTCAGCCGATTGCCTCTTTGGCAAAAACAGTGCGGTGCTGAAAAATGCAGCACAAGTGCCTGAGCAAAATTCTGATGGTGCCAATATCGCTGAAGCCGCCACTAACCAAGATCTTGAACTGCCAGGCTATGAATTGTTTACGCCTGATGGCTCTCTCATTACCGGTACCAATGCTGAGACTGAAGAAGCGGTTAAAACAGCCGTCACCCGACTGACTGGCACACTACGCAGCCTTTTAGCTGTCAAGATGTTGCGGCTAACGGCTAATACCGTATCTTCGCGTCTGCCCGTGCGGCTATTGATGGAAACCCAAGCGCCCAATAGTCAGCTTTTGCTGCTCGAAGAAACGCTGCAATCGCGGCAGATTAACAATCGCGACCTCAGCAAGCTAAAACAGGTGAGCTTTACTTCACTGCCTCGCGATCGCTCTGAACAATATCAAATTTGCTTGGTTAACTCGGGGACAGCGCCGCTGTATTATCTGCTTGTCACCGTTGTCGAAAAGACCCGACTGTCCGTGTACTGTCCTCGTTTGGACCTGGCGGAAAACGGCGAGCAGAATAGTCAAGCGATCGCGGCGGCGAGTGAATTACCCGCTGGTAGTACTGTCAGTCATCCACAACTGCCCGACAGCGCCTTTTCGCTACAGCCTTTACAAACTACTGAGCTGTTTGCAATCGCCACTACCCAAGCCTTATCTCGAACTTGGAAGGCAATTCGCACGCCTGAATTTCGTTATCGGAGCGATCGCTGGGCCACCGTGCCAGAACCGTTGGCCATGACCCAGGCGCTCTTCCAGGACTTGCACAGCGCCAGCAACGCCTTCGTCGAGGATACCGATAGCGATAAAAACAGTATTCTGGCTCTTCGCTCTGAAGCTTGGGCAACTCTTTCCATCTAGCGCAAAGTTGACCTGCAGCTTGTATCAGTCAGACCATCCTGATCGAAAATCGAGACTTAATTCAGGCAGAATAATAAACCTGCAAAGACGATTCATCCACTCGCTAGCGGGTATGGGAACTGGGATCGCTACATCGCAAACGGATTCCAACCGAAAAAAATTAAGGCAGCGAGCGACCCCGATACAATTCCGTAGCAGCAAGCTAATAAATCCACAATTGATTCCTGACGTTTAAAGCGCCAAATCATAAAGGCTAGCGTTGAAGAATAGATTAATTCTTCTAGAGGAAAGCTGACAAACCTTATATTGCTATCTAGCCAAAAGACCATCAATGTCCAAAAGATAAAAATAATAAAATTGTTGATAACTGGTGCTTTAGCGTGGTTGACGGGCAGCTTTAAGCGAGCGACAAAAGACAGATAAATTGCAACAATAATGGGGAAAGCGGCGGCGGCCACACTGCGAATACCGGCTAATTCAGATTGTAAAAATGCTAATAGGATACTTGATACCATCTGATACAAAATCAAGCCCATGGCAAGGCACAGAACCACAACACTAACAAGTGCTTGGGGACCTCTTAACCATCGATCGCGCTGCTTTCGTCTAACAATCATAAAGCCCTAGCTTCCAGCTAATACATAGAATTTCATTCAAAGAGCATCTCAATACTTACTAAATCTGCAAATAGTAAATTTAACAATGTTCGCCAGCGTTGCCATTCTGCCCGTAAGCAGGACATTTATGCCAATAGTTAAGAACTAAGATGTGCTCTTTGCTCAGAATCCCTAAATCTTTTGAAATTCACATCTCTCTAGAGAGTTAATACATCCACATTACGATGAATTTTACTTGGGCTTTCAATCTTGAAAAATTAGCTCAGAGCAGTCCGAAGACAAGCCTTTTCTAATGAAATATCTCGCACTCGCGCACCCACCTTGGCAACCACTGGAGGACCCTGAACATTTAGCAGTCGGCTTTTGATGCTAAATGTTCGAGGTCCTCTGAAGAAACAAACGAGTCGATAAAGACCTACACTTCCATCGGTACGTTGGCTTCCGCCGGCACGCTGTAGCGATAAATAGCGGCCACTGGTGCGGTACTCGGCATATCGTCTAGGGGCAATGTGTAAACCGTGCCGCCCTGGAGAAACGTTTGCACCGCAGCCAAATCCAGCAAATCTGCTGACTGAACGCTGCTGCCTTCTTCAACTTTGCCGGAAGTTGCATCAAACTGTCCCCAAACATGAGCATTTTCCACAACAAAAAGGGTGTCAATTTGGCCTCGATGGGCGGTAATCACAACGCTGCTAACTTCGTCGCTAGCTTGCTCGGTATCTTGCAGGCTTTTGTAGTTGGTTAATGCCTCTTGGTGCGATCGCTCGATTAAAGCGGCAACTTTAGGCCAGGCGGCATCTCGTAGCTCTTCTGGCTTCGTCACGTCAGGATTTCCTGCAATCCTTTCATCCAGCAAATGAGCGTAGGTATTGACGTCCTTATAAATAGCGTGGACTGACTCTACCGAAGCAACCACGAGAGGAACCTCCTCAGCACTGAGATAGCTCTGCAGTTCTCGGTCGACTTGAGTAAGAAACCGGCGGATGTCACTATTTTCATCGTCCGTACCCGCACCCTGACCGTGATACACCGGCTGGCCATCACCGCTATTGCTGCTGTGATACTGCAGTTGCTTCTCTGGATCGTCGTACTTGAGCGCTACGTCTAAACTTGTCGGAACGCCTTCAATGTCGACTTCGCTCACCTGATAGCGTGTAGCCTGAAAGAAGCGGACTTTATTCTGGCTGAGAGCCAAAATGTAAAAGTAGCGATTGTCGAAAAACAAAGGTAAGAGAGGCTTGAGATGAAAGCGATCGCTTACCGTCACCAACGTCTCAAAACTCAGAGGTAAACGGTAGATGCGGGTTTCCTCGGGCGTTATGAAAAGCGTCAAGCCATGACTTTGGTAACGCCAAAAATTTTCGTCTTCAATCAGCAAGGCTGCCGTGGATAAGGTCGACTCAGCTTCAGTTTCAGACATTCCGGCCTGAACAAGCTTATTTTCTGCTTCACTTAAAAGATTTTTTAGCCGGATACGATCCTGCTGAACTTCTGACCCTGCCATGTGGGTTGGCAGGTAAATAGAAATTGAAAAAGGTTGCCCTAATTCGCCTAGTTTGCGAAAAACTGATTGAGATAATAGCTGCATAATTGCGTCTGTTTCATTTCTTAATAAGCTATCTAGAAATGCTGCTGCTTACTTCTATCTCTAGGTTGAGCCAGAAGATAAAAGTTGAGTTTTCTATCTTAGGGTAGAGTCGCTTTTTTTAGCTTATTGAGTAACCTTAATGGTCAGTTCTGGATTGAGGAAATGTGAATGAAATCGATTCGCTGGGCGCTATTACTCCTAACAATTAGTGTGATGACATTGAGTACTGCCTGTGGTGGTGCTGAAGTGGAAACCGAATCGCCTGAGCCAGCTGAGGGAGTAGAAGAAACGACGGGTGACGATGCGGAAGAATTTGAAGAAGAGCCAGAAGAGCTAGAAGAAGATCCAGAAGAGACAGAAGATGAGTAATTGAAGCCGTCACGCCATCGTGACTGATTTGTCAGATGGTTAAACTATTGTTCGACCATCTGATTATCTTTGCAGCTAGTCATCTTTGTGGGATTGCTAAAGTAAGTTTTTAGTTGAACTACGCGCAAACAGTATGGTTATGAATTAGTGCATTTAAAGCTCATTTAAGACTTATTTGGGAACCCAAAGCCAAAAGAGTAGGTCGAAGCCAACATCAAAAGTAAGCACTTTAATGACGCTGATATCGCTGCTTATATAGTCGTTGAGCAATCCAAAATATTATAAGTATGACTGTAGCTGCTAAGACTAATTTTGAAATGGGAGCGATAACAGTCTGTACTTGCTCGAATCGATTACCGAGGAAAAAACCGGCGATCGCTAATGCACCAGTCCATATGGCTGTGCCAATGAAAGTGTATGACAAATAAGGAATGAGCGGCATCTGACTTAACCCTGCTGGCACTGAGACATAGGTGCGAATGCCGGGAATGATCCGACCAACTCCAACAATCCAAAAGCCGCCGCTGTGACGAAAAAATTTCATGGCTTTTTGTATGTCCTGGGGCTTGAGCGATAGCCAATGTCCATACCGCTCAATCCAAGCCAATATCTGTCGTTCTTCGGCCAATCGTCCGAGTACATACCACGCCAGCGTTCCTAGCATTGAACCGCTTATCCCCGCCGTAATCGTCCAGCCAAGGCTTAACGCTTCACTGTCGCTGCTAACAAATCCAGCTAGCGGCATAATAAGTTCTGAGGGAATTGGCGGAAATAAATGCTCAAGTATCATCAGGCAAAAAATACCCCAATGACCTAATGTCTCAATCCAAGTTGTAATCCAATTAAGCATTAGTCTCAGCTGCGAAGTGTGTAAATAAAATTGAACTAAGAGCTTTTATCAATCACCCCATTCTTGAAGCCAATAGTTTGTTTCACTGCATTAGGACACGTTGAAAAACTAAATGGGTGAAAGCCCTTGTAGAATTGACTAAAAAACACGTTATTAAAGTGTAGGCATTTAACGATAAGTTAGCTTCTACCGAATGGATTATATTATTTTTACTGTTCATATCCCCTTAAGCCTTTCGAGGCGAAAGCTTTAGAGTTTCTGTGAGAGCGAAGTAGCGTAAATTATTAGAAAAAGATTGTTAGAGAGGGTAAGAATATTTCTAATGAATAAGGTTGACGAATTGAGGAAGTTTTTTGAGGAAAAGTGAATTTATCCTCAATAAATATTATTTTCAAAGCTAGATATTTATCCTGATCAATTGGATTTACATAAACTGAAGCTAGTTATTGAGACTGAAAACCGAATTACCTTTGAGGATTGGTCCTTTCAGGAAAGTAAATTGACAAGATATTTTTGTTTGAAAATACGAATATCCTTGAATAACCAAGGATACGTTTTTCCGACATTCTTGAGTGCGATCGCCCTTTAGCGCCTAAACTCAATGGATGATGGGTGCTACCGAACCATATTTCGACGCGATGGCTTATACACTCCGCTTCAAAATCGATACTTGGCTTAAGCCTAAGTACAGGACAAAAGTTTTAGTGTGTAGCGAAAGTCATCTTTATAAAGTGGCGAAGGATTGAGCAGTAGCTGACGAAGATAGTCAAACCCTAAACGGAACAAACTTTTGGCTCTGCGACCATGTTTTTTGATGGGAAT